>JAEZSL010000334.1 GCA_023443925.1 Bacillota bacterium
GCAGCAAAAATCATAATTACCCAGTTCGGAGGTCCCGACGGAGAGCTGGCCGCTTCCATGCGTTATCTGTCTCAAAGGTATACCATGCCATATAAAGAAGTAAGTGCTGTATTAACCGATATAGGTATATCGGTATCAAAATGACACCAGATGCCAGCGGTTGCTGAATATAAATATGCTTGACTTTTTTATTTCAACCTATCATACTATGGAATAGAGATTAGAGATATAGGTACTGCGTACTTAAGGAGGATTCCGTGGAAAAGCAAAATACATTATGGACAAAGATCAGAGAATACCTGTTAATAACCCTTGGGGTTGAATTAGTTGTAGTTGGTGTTTATTTCTTTAAATTTCCAAACAATTTTTCCATCGGTGGAGTTACTGGTTTAGCAATTCTTCTAAGCAGTATAATCGGACCGGCAGTTAGTTCAGGAACAATAGTATTTATAATTAATTTAATATTACTGGCTGTTGGATATCTGGTTTTAGGAAAAAGTTTTGGTAACCGCACCGCTTACGGTAGTCTATTAATGTCCGCATCCTTAAGTTTGTTAGAAGTGATTATTCCCATGAATGGACCCATGACCCATGAGCCTATGCTGGAACTTGCATTTGCAGTCATACTTCCGGCGGTGGGAGCGGCGATGCTGTTTAATATTGGTGCTTCTACGGGGGGAACGGATGTTATCGCCATGCTGCTTAAAAAATACTCCAGTATTGATATCGGGCGTTCTTTACTATATTCAGATCTTATATTAACCCTGTTTGCCTTTCTGGTTTTCGATATCCAGACCGGCTTATTATCCTTATTAGGCTTATTACTAAAATCGACCCTGGTTGACACCGTAATAGAAAGTTTGAACCTGAATAAGTATTTCACCATAATCTGCGAGCATCCAAAACCCATCTGCGAGTATATTACAAAACACCTGCACCGCAGCGCTACCATCTTTGACGGGAAAGGTGCTTTCTCGGATAAAGAAAGAAAGATTATCCTGACGGTTATGAACCGCGGCCAGGCAGTTATGTTAAGAAGATATATTAAAGAAGTCGAACCGGAAGCGTTCGTACTGATAACGAATACCAGTGAAATTGTAGGACGAGGGTTCCGAGCTTAAAAACAGCCCCAATTCAAGGATTTATTATTATGAAAGAATATAATAAATTCCTGGATTGGAGGCTGTTTTTTAAAGCCTATACTCTGAATATTGAGTAAGACACAAATATTTAAATTAACGAAGGTTTTATAATAAAGCTTAACGACATACAACAAGAGCTATATATTGTCTAACGGCAGCCGGATATTATCGATGCTATCTGAGATTCAAGTTAATTATATGGATACCATGTCACCCTGTAATTACTTTGATAAATAACAAAGTAATTACGACCAGGATAATGGGTCTGACCACTTTAAAACCATTCTTTAATACCAGCCCCGAACCTAAATAACTGCCGGCTACACTAAAGACCGCTGCGGTAATGCCTAATACAAATATTATCTTTCCATTAAATAAAAAGGTTACAAGAGCTGCCACGTTGGAAGCTAAGTTAACCAGCTTGGTATTGCCGGAGGCAACACCGATATCCATTCTGGCCAGACCGGTATAGATGAGTATTAAAAAGGTTCCGGTTCCCGGGCCGTAAAAACCATCATAAGCACCGATGATAAAGGATGCCGTACAGGCTATGAGATACACCTTTTTTCTCGGAAGCGGTTCTGCCAAAACTTTTTTTGTAAAGTCTTTGTTAATCAGAACATAAAAGCCTACGACCGGCAGAATAATTATAAGAATAATTTTAAGTACCTTCTCATCCACTAACAGGGCAAGATTAGCTCCCAGGGTTGAACCGAATAACGCCAGTAGGATAGAAGGAATTCCGATACCCCAATCAACTAATTTATTTTTACAATACCGTACGGTGGCAATTACCGTACCAATACTGGAAGAAAGTTTATTGGTAGCAATGGCATAATGGGGCGGAAGCCCTGCGATTAAGTAGGCCGGAAGCGAAATTAATCCTCCTCCGCCGGCAATTGAGTCAACAAAGCTGGCAAGAAACACCAGAGGGCAGACGATTAAAAAAGTATGTATAGTAATATCCATGTAAACTCCATTTCTTAAGCCTGGCTCCTAACGGGTTGTAAGTTGCCGGATTTCACTTTAAGTATTTTCCTTGATAGGCTTTGTTACTAATATATGTAATATTATAGTAAGTCCAAAATTCTTAACTTGAATCAGTATACTCATTCTAAATTATTTAGTCAACCAAAATCGCGGAATCAAATTAAATAAAATCGGGAAAATCAAATTAAATAAATCGGGAAACTCAAATTAAATAAAATCGGGGAAATCAAATTAAATAAAATCGGGAATAACAATTCTATAAAAACGGGAGATTAATTTTATAATAACGATAAACGAGATATTAATTTAATTAAATACATGAAATCAATCTAATAAAAATGCGAAATCAATTTAATAAAAAACATGAATTCAATTTATTAAAAATGAGAAATCAATTTAAATAAAGCATAAAACCAATTTAATTAAAACAAGAAATATCTGCATATTAGGTCAACAGAAAATACGCGGATACAGACTAGAATATAAGATTTTGGTAATTCTATAATTAGCTGATTATAAAGTGATAAGTTTATTTTATAAATCAATGGAGCCGGATACTATCACTATAATGATACACAATTTACTTTGTTTAATTTATCAGGATCTCTGATTGGTTAAGAGCTTGGAAAGGAAAGCGCATAATCGCTGCGGTTATTATGCCGGTATTTATATGGAATCTATTTGGAAAAAGGAGTGCAGCATTGAGGGGCGGGAGCCACTGAAAGGAGATATAACCGCTGAGGTTGCCATTATCGGTGCCGGAATGGCGGGGATTTTGACTGCATATCTGTTAAAAGAAAAAGGAATTGAAGCCGTTATATTGGAGGCAAACGAAATAGCAAGCGGACAGACACAGAATACTACAGCAAAAATAACCTCGCAGCACAGCTATACCTATGATAGTCTGATTCAGGATTTTGGCAGGGAAAAGGCGCATATGTATGCCATGGCCAATCAAGAGGCGATTGGCCGTTATGAGAAGCTGATTTCAGATTTGGGAATTTCCTGCCATTTTGAAAGATTGCCCTCCTTTTTGTATACTACAAAGGATGTTGAAAAAATAGAAAATGAAACAAAAGCTGCAATAGAATGCGGTATTGACGCGGAATTTACTACGGATACCACCCTGCCTTTTTCTGTAAAAGGGGCTGTAAAATTCCCTGAGCAAGCCCAGTTCAATCCCCTGGAATTCTTAAAAGAAGTCGTCAAGCCGCTTAAGATCTATGAGCATACTTTGGCGGAAGGTGTGGAGGATCAGGTGATTATAACAAAGGGCGGGACGGTTAAGGCTGGTACCATCGTGATAGCAAGTCATTATCCGTTTATCAATAGTCCCGGCTACTATTTCCTGAGAATGCATCAGGAGCGGTCTTATGCGCTGGCCTTAAGTAATGTACCTAAACTGGACGGTATGTATAAGGATGAAAGTCAGACGGGATATTCCTTCCGCAATTACAAGGATATGCTGATACTGGGAGGGGGAACCCACCGAACCGGGGAAAACCCCACCGGCGGAAAGTACGAAACCTTAAGAAAGGCAGCCAGGGAGTACTATCCGGGCTGCATTGAAGTGTGTAACTGGTCTGCCCAGGACTGCCATACTGTTGACGGAGTACCCTATATCGGTCACTACTCTGCCTCAACACCCAATATGTACGTAGCTGCCGGGTTTAAAAAATGGGGCATGACGAATTCTATGGTATCGGCAATGATTTTAAGTGATAAAATAAGCGGCAGTGAGAATCCTTATGAAGAGGTATTTCATCCCAGGAGATTCGATGTGACGGCCTCTATGGCAGGACTTTTTAATGAAACCGGTCATGCCGTAAAAAGTTTGATTCTTAAAAGATTTAAGATACCGGATACCAAATTGCAGGAAGTGCCGGAGGGGCATGGTGCTATCATTGATTATGAAGGGGAAAAGATTGGGGTTTATAAAGAGCTTGGAGGTCAGGTGCATATGGTATCTGTTAAATGCACTCATTTAGGCTGCCAGCTGGAATGGAATCCCGACGAACTGTCCTGGGACTGCCCCTGTCATGGTTCCCGCTTTGATTATAACGGAACCCTGATCAATAATCCTGCATTGGAGAACATTGAACATGAATTACTTGCTAAAGAGGTTTAAAAGAAACAGCTTTTTTGAAGGCTGGTACTTTAAACACCAGGCGGGAAACAGCATACTTGCCTTTATACCGGGTTATTGTACGGATACTAACGGGAAATCCAGTGCCTTTATACAGATTATTATGAATGAATCTTCCTGTTCAATTCCTTTTTCCATAGACGATTTCTCCATTGACCGCAGGAGAATGGTTATAAGGCTTGGAAAGAACGTTTTTAGCCGTAAGGGGATTAGAATTAATATTAATACAGCAGAAATCAAAATAATAGGACAGCTTAAATATGGAAAGATAAGTCCTATACATTATACGATTATGGGTTATTTTAAATATTTTCCATTTATGGAATGTAAGCATGAAATCCTTAGTATGTACCATAAAGTATACGGCTGCGTCAATTGCAATGGTAGAAAATATAATTTTAATCCGGGAACCGGTTACCTGGAAAAGGATCTGGGGTATTCCTTTCCTAAAACCTATCAGTGGATTCAGTGCAGCCAATTTCCGGGGAATTTGTGCTCTGTCTTTTTATCCATAGCGGATATACCTTATCATGGTATAAACTTTACAGGATGTATCTGCAATATTCTTTATCAGGGCAGGGAATACAGACTGGCTACCTATCTGGGTGTTAAGATCTTAAAGAATACGAAAGAGGAGGTCTACCTGAAACAAGGTTCGTATGAATTTCGGATCTTTTTAAAGAATGAGGCTTCCGGTACTTCAGAGGAGGCTTCCGGGGAAAATTCAGGCTTTTCCCATGAGCTGTTTGCACCCATAAAAGGAGATATGACAAGAATTATTAAAGAGCAGCACTTGATTTGTGGCAGGTTTATGCTATATAAAAAGAAAAAGCTGATATTTGATTTAACCAGTTCTAGTGTTAGTTATGAATATGTTGATTAAGGTATAAACACAATCCAATAAATTTGTGCCGGAAACGGCCTTATCCCATTGAGGATGCAGTATGATTTGAGAGTTATCAGGATTAAAACAACCGCAATGCATTTGGAGAATGGTTGGAAATTATATGGTATAAGTGATAGAGTAGGACTTAATAAGAACCGGGGTGGTTGTTATTAAGTCTTATTTTATAGTCAGGAGTTGATTGAATATAGATTTATCAAAATCTATATTTCAACTGGTGTAGTTTACGGCATATGCTGCTCTTGAGTCTTAGTAATTACCTAAATGGATTGGGTGTCAAAGGTCAATTCTGTATGATAATAATGTGGGGTAATGTTTTTATAGTACAAAGATAACTTTTAATAAAAAGAATTACTCAGCTTGTCAATTAAATTGTTGTTAGGATATTTGTATTGATTTTCCGTGAGGTAATTTACAGATACCCATGAGGGTAATTTATAGATTTTCGTGAGAGGATTTTACAGATATCCGTGCCGGTAACTTACAGATATCCATGAGGGTAATTTATAGATTTTTGTGAGAGAATTTTACAGATATCCATGAGGGTAATTTATAGATTTTTGTGAGAGAATTTTACAGATATCCGTGTCGGCATTTTACAGATTTCGTGAGAGAATTTTACAGATATCCGTGTCGGCATTTTACAGATTTCGTGAGGGCATTTTGCAGATATCCATGGGGGTATTTTGCAGATTTTCGTGAAGAAATATTTATAGATTTTCGTGAGAATATTTTTACAAGTTTTTATGGTATATTTCTACATATTGAATTGAAAAATCACAGCCTATGAAATATAATAGTTAAGAATAAAGTCGAATAAAAGAGGCTCGACATGTGGTCTGTCATTACAGAAAAATTGGCAGGAGATATCTGCATGATTATGCCGAATGGAGGTTACGGTTTGCCAAAGAGGTTTCTGGTGGTTTTTCTCATAATTCTTGCGTTTATTTCACTACTTCTGTTATCTATGCCAGATCCGTTACAGGAACAGAGCAGCAGCCTGCAGGCGGTCAACGGCAGGATGGAACTAAAAGATTGGGACATGGAGCACACAAAAATTCTTCCACTGGATGGAGAATGGGAATTTTACTGGGAGCAGCTGCTGACTCCGATGGACTTTCTGGAGCAAGATGCGGACAGGCCAATACTTACCGGTTATATGGCGGTACCAGGGCTATGGAACGGAAAACAGCTTGGTGAGGATAAATTACCGGTATTCGGATATTCCACCTATCGTCTGGTTTTAGATAATGTTCCTTATCACGGAGTACTGGGGCTGCAAAAGGGAAATGCCCGTTTTTCCAGTAAAATATATGTCAATGGACAGGAGCTGCTGCACGATGGTGTACCTGCCAGGCAGGCAAAGGATTATAAGTCCGGAAATACTCCCCAGCTGGGCTTTTTTAACAATGACAGCAGCAGTATTGAAATAATAATACAAGTTGCTAATTATGAGTATATGAATGCAGGGATACCGGTTTCTTTAGAGCTTGGCAAAGAAACGGTTATGCTTCATCAACACCAGAAGAATAATTTACTCGCTCTTGGGGTTTTTGCTATTCTTTGGACGATTGCCCTGCTGCATCTGATTTTCTTTGCAGTGGCTTTAACAGGAGGTCTTAAGGAATATTTACTGCCTCTCTTTTCCATGTTTTGTTTTCTGATTGCCATTGGCAATGGATTGGCGGATCAGCGCCCATTGCTGCTTTTACTGCCGGAAATTCCTTTTACAGTAGTATTTAAAATGAAGGATTTCTTTTTATCTGCTAATTTTATTGTAATGATCTGGATCTTTCACAAATTTAAGAAGGGGCTTTTACCACTGCGTCCGGTCAGAGTTATTTCATATGCATATGGATGTTATCTGGCGGCGGTGGTGGTGTTACCGATTTATGTTTATTATAAAATCCACCTGCTGGTGATGGCCTGTAATACGGTTATACTGCTGGTGCTTTTGATAAGGGCTATCTTTTTATATATTCGGAATGCAGAAGGACTTCTGCTGTTTGTTGCAATATTGTCGATTAATCTGTACTCTGCGGATGCGATTCTGTTCTCACTGGGGTTAAAGACAAGTTCCAGCTTTATACAGGTGTATATTATGATTTTTGCGGTGGTAATGATATTACTCTTATCCATGCAATACTTTACTGCACTAAGCAGTCTTAAGGCTTCTGTAAAGCAGACCCGGGAGGCGGAAATTGCTTTTCTTCGCGCACAGATTAATCCTCATTTTTTGTATAATGCCCTTAATTCCATAGCTTCCTTATGCGGCTCGGCACCGGATAAGGCAGAAGAGGTTGTGGTGGAACTATCACAGTATCTTCGTAAAAGTTTTGATTTTAAGAGGATGGATGCAATGTCCACACTGACAAAGGAACTGGAATTGCTGGAAGCTTACCTGTACATTGAGAAGACACGCTTTGGTGACCGGCTGAAAGTGGAATATGATATTGATGATACACTGGATATTCCTATACCTCCTCTCATTCTGCAGCCACTGGTTGAAAATGCGGTGAGGCATGGTCTGATGGATAACATATCCGGTGGGACAGTAACCGTTTCTATTAAGTCTCAGGCAGAAGAGGTGGTCTTTACTATCTCAGACAATGGTGTTGGAATGGATGTGGGCAAGCTGGGAGGGTTACTGCAGGAAAATCCCAATAACAGGGGAATTGGCGTGTGGAATATCAATCAGCGGCTGAAAATGTTGTATAACATCGAATTGAAGGTAATCAGCGAAAAAGGATGCGGAACGCAGGTAAGTTTTGCGCTGCCTCTGGGCAGTAAAAAAATCCGCAGGTGGAAACTTGTACGAAAGGGGATGAGCAGCCATGAAAGCGATAATTGTGGATGATGAAGAATTGGCCATCAGCCGGCTATCCGGCCTGCTGGCGGAGCTTGATAGCATAGAATTATGCGGTGCGTTCGGAATTGCCGCAGCAGCACTTGAGTACATAGAAGAAAACCCTGTGGATGTGGTTTTTTTGGATATCAGTATGCCGGAAATGGATGGAATGGAATTTGCAAGTATCCTTATGAATCAAGGAAGCTTGGCAAAAGTAGTGTTTGTTACCGGGTATGGAGAATATGCAGTAGAAGCTTTTGAACTGAATGCGGTGGATTATCTGCTGAAACCCATCAGCCGGGAACGCCTGGCGAAAACGGTACAGAGGCTGACAAAACCGCAGAGAAGTGAAGAACAGCGGTTGTGTATCAATTGCTTTGGCGGGTTTTCCGTGTCACTTTATGGGAACAGCAGTGATGTAATTGGCTGGCGTTCTCCCAAAGTAGAGGAGCTGTTTGCATTTTTGATCTGTAAGGGCAGTGTAAGCCGTGATGAGATAGCAGATACGCTTTGGGATGGCTTTGCTCCGGATAAAGCCATGAAAAATATTAATTCCACTGTATATTACATCCGAAGGGCACTGCAGCAATACGGTCTGGAAGACTGTATTACCACTACCCACCGGCAAATCTCTATGAATACCAAAAAGATTTACTGTGATTTGTATGAGTTTGAACGGCTGCAAAAAACCGCATGGAATACGGAGCACGGACTGATGAGGTTGAATGCATTGTATCAGGGAGAATTGTATCAGGGCAAAACTTATGAATGGTCTTTTGCAAAAGCACTCGCTTTGGAGGAAAGTCTGATCCAAAATTTGCAGAAAGCCGCAGAACTAAGGGAAAGGCAGGAACAATTTGTGGAGGCAGAGCAGCTGTACCGGCGGATACTGGAGCTGAATCCGTTCCATGAAGAGGGATGCAGGCACTTGATTACTATTTATACGAAAAGCGGACATAAACGGAAAGCACAGAAGCTGCATCGGCAGCTGGAACACTTTCTATTGGAGGAAACGGCTGTGTCCGCTATGAAACCCTCCGTTTTGAGGAAGCATTTATAAGCCGTTTTATAAATACGTAAGCCTAAATTAAATTATTATTGTTTATTCGACTCCTGTGTTAAATACAGGGGTCGATTTTTGTCTGTTTATTTTTTGTTTAGAGGGGAGTTGTATAATAGGTCGAAAAACAACATTTAATGGTGTCTGAAACAGAAGTAGTCAACTTCAGCACGAAATATCAAGGAGGTTAAAAGTATGAGCAATCGAAAACTACCCCAGCGAATACTGGCAATGGCATTGGCTGTTGTCATGGTACTGGTTATGATGCCGATTACCACAATGGCAGATGTATTGCCGGCGGAAACCGGCACAATAATTGCCGCATTTGAAAACATAGAAGCGGAAACGGCAAATCAAACGGTACCCCTGGGCACATCAATTAATGATTTGAATCTGCCGGATACACTGCAGGCAGTGGTACAGATGGAACCGGCTGAGGGTGAGATAAATATTCCTGAGGCGGAGCCTGCAGAAAACCAGCCGGAATCACCGGTAGTAATAGGAGAAAATTCAGGTATTTCCGAAGAAAAATCCGGTCAAAACCATTCAGACATTACAGCTGTAACGGTAGTTGGTGATATGGAAATCCCAGCAGAAGAATCAATAGAAAACCAGCCAGAAATACTGGAAGAAACGGCTATGGACTATCAGAATTCAACCTCCGCAGATTCCTCTGTAAGCCAGTCTGTAGAGACTTCCAAAGAGGAAGGTAACACCAATGATATAGAAATACCGGACGGAAATTCTGCCGTCTTTGCCGATGATAGTAAAGGGAATACAGAAAATTCCGTAATCAATACCGTAGAACAAGAGCAGATAAATCAAACAAAGAATACCCTTACGATTCCGGTAGCATGGAATGCGGTTCCGGAATTCAACGGGGAGTTGGAGGGCGTTTATGTATTTACTCCTGTACTGCCCGAAGAATATATCTTGTCAGCCGGGGTAAGTGTACCGCAGATTACTGTTACCGTACAGGATGCAAATATGGCACTTCGAGGAGCACCTGTGGGCAGTACTTATACAGTATCCCTTGAGGCTAATTCAGCAGAGAATATTAATTGGGATAGTCTTGCGGTAAAATTAGGGGACGGTACGGTAAAAAATGGGGATACGCTGAAAATTATGACGACAGCATCCCAATACCCGCTTATAGATATACCTGACTCAATCTCCGATTTAACAATTACAAGTTACAGTGAGGCCGCCACACTGCAAATACGTATTATTGCCCGCGGACAAAATATGAGGCTGAAGCTGGAAGATATCACTTTGACCGCAGTGGAGCCGGCAATTCTCTTTACCAATACGGCTGAACTGGTGGTTGCGGGTTCAGTTAAGCTTGGCAGCAACAGCTCTGCAATCGAAGCGATAGGAGATCTTACCATCAGCGGGTCTGGAAATTTTTGGGGAAATGTTAAAGGAACTGCCGGAACACGGGTAACAGCTGTGAACTGTGCTGATCTAACGATCAACACCAATGGCAGTCTGACCTTTAATGGCGGCACCAGTCAGCAGAACAGCGGCGGTAATGCCATCGAGTGTGCAAATTTTAGACTTGAATCCGGAACTTTATCAGTTTACGGTGGTAATGCCGGATCCTTTGGCAGCGGTAACGGCGGTATTGGGATCAATTGCTCAGACTTTACGCTAAACGGTGAAAGCAATCTGACGGTACGGGGCGGTGACAGCGCACACGGCAATGGCGGCAATGGTATTCATTGTACCGGTAATATCAGGCTTGAGTATGGAACCATTACGGCCTTCGGCGGCGGAGGCGGAACCGGCAGTGGTAACGGTGACGGTGGTCACGGTATCTATTGCGGTAATCGTATTACGATGATTAATAGCAGCAATTTGACAGCACAAGGCGGTAACTGTTCACAAAGCAGCGGTGGCAGCGGCATAAAAACTTACTATTTTACCTATAACAGTTCAGGAGATGTAACAGCTTACGGCGGTGATGTATATAGCTATTCTACCCCGAACAGCAAAGGAATAGATTCTTATTCTTCTATCATGATGAATGGTTTGGGTAATATGAAGTTTCAGGACGGTATCGGAAGTATTCTATCACCTGTGAATACAATAGGTTTCAGTTCAGTATCCGGAGAAATGTGGAATGTTAATCCGGCAGTCAATTTAATTACAGGAATCCCGTCAGATCTTAATATCTCTGTAAAATCAGTTCCGGGAAGTCTGACTACGGTAAGGCTGGGTCAAGGCAACAAGCCTGTTATTACCATAAATACGCAGCCGGAAGATATAACAGTTACCAAAGGAGCTATTACCGAAACTATATCAGTGGAGGCAAGTGCAACAGAAAATGCGGTAGCTGCATACCAGTGGTTCACCAGTTCGAATGACAGTAACAGCAATGGCACGGCAGTATCCGGAGCCAATAATGCTCTATTTACGATTCCCCATGACTTATCAACAGGAACGTATTATTATTACTGTGAAGTGAGTGCACC
>JAEZSL010000340.1 GCA_023443925.1 Bacillota bacterium
ATGCTGGATGGTTTCCTTTGTCATAATGGTTCTCATATCGGATTTACCGGTAGGATCCCCGATCATGGTTGTCCCGCCTCCAAGCAGCGCAATGGGTCTGTGTCCTGCCTTCTGCAGGTGCATCATAGCCATAACAGTCAGAAAATGTCCGGCAGTTAAACTGTCGGCTGTTGCGTCAAAGCCTATATAAAAGGTAACCTTTTCCTTCCCTAATAATTCTTTGATTTCCTGTTCGTGGGTTGTTTGTTCGATAAATCCACGTTCCAATAAAATATCATAAACATTGGTTGACATTTTATATTTCCTCCTTCAATAAGTTAATTTTCATTATAAATGATATTTTCCTATTTTTCAACGTTTTTGATTATTTCCCTGCCAGACAGGCTATTTTCTGGCAGGGAGAATTTAAACTTAAATTTGTTTTGAGCATTAAAGCCCATAAAAATAGCTATAAAACGGTATAGTACGATAACATACTATTCCGTTTTATAGCTGAATTTTTTCATGGCAGTACGGTATACTATCATGCGTACAGACTTAATAAAGGAAAGAATCCTCTTAATAATCACCGGCAATTTATTTTCTGCCGGAATTTATTTTCCTATTAGTCAACAGATGAGAAACAGCAGCCATTCTGTTTAGAATTATATAAAGGATTCCGCTTTCAATAGGGAGCATGATAACCGCTTTAATGGCCCGCATCGGCAGAAGTACGATAAAGGCCTGACCATACAGGATGGAAAGCCAGGCAGTCGTAAGCAGCAGATCAATAATTACCGTAACCGTCAGCTTGGCAAAGAAAACTCTTTTGAGACTTACCGGCTTTTTATAAAGATATAGCCCATAAATACAGCCGGTTAAAATAGCGTTTAGTGTAAAGCCCGGGAAAAAAGGCCCGGCAGGCTTTATCATATAATTAATGATATCACCGACACCACCTAATATACCGGCAACAACAGGACCGTAAAACATACCCGCAAGCCCGAGGGTTAAAAAAGAAAAACCAATCTTAATAAATTCACCGATCATAATGGTATAGAAACCAAGCACGGTATTCATAGCCATCAGCATTGCCGATACGGCTAAAGTAAGGACTTTCCGCAATTCTTTTGCAGATTCCTTAAAAGATACATAGCAATTAGTCATAGATTACCTCCTTTTGTATTTTTCTGTCGCAAAATAATGCCACTACGAGAAGGTAAAATGCCTATCATGTAGCAGCGGGATGCGAATTTTGTACCGCAAGAAAACTTTTCGTTCATCGGACAACTCCCCGTTCCGATGACACTTAACGCACAAAATCCTACTCTGCTATCAGTATTTTTTGACGTATTTAATATAGCAGAAACAGCAGAATATATCAAGATGTAATATGTTCTTGGCATAAAATTGAACAAGTAGTGAATATATTGTAGTAGCAGAAAATATCGGTTCTTATATATGTATATGAAAATTTTGATTTTGATTCATAACTATTTGATTCATATAAGAACTGTGATCGAAGTAATAATTCATTTAGGAAGACCTCGTAATGACGCAAAGGGTACTAATTCCAAGTTTCTTCCCCTATAATTTGTGACGCCGTAAAACGGCGCCATAACGGAAAGAGTGAAAGAAAATATAGAGAAAGAAAGGGTGCCACGATTGGATTCTTTCACTCCATTAATCAGTGGCAGTACCGCAGGCCTGCGGTATGCAACAGGTGCAAAATATGGACAATCAAGAACAGCTACAGACTCTATCCAGAGACGAATATATCAGAATAGCAAGAGAAAGCTGCACGAGAAATCTGGGCTATAACGGCGGCGCGAAGAATCATAGCAGCAAAATGAATAAAGGGTATGCTTATACGGAAAAAATCAGACCCTGGGATCAGGGCGGGATGGGTTATAAGCCGGAACTTACTGATTCCCCGTTTACGATAGCGCCTTTTAAGGTGAAATCCCTTTTGATCCGTCTGATTTGTGCTTTGGTACTTTTTCTGTCAATTTTTCTTTTCGATAAATTTGATCTGAAAGTAAAAACCTTTAACAGTAAAAACATACAGGAGATGGTATCTTCCAGTCAAAGTATTGATGATGCGGAAAGCTTTTTTGTTAATCTGTTCGAACAGTTTGTCAAATCGGAGGAGTAAGTAGTCCCTATAATTTTTAAATCAGGTA
The DNA here is from genome assembly GCA_023443925.1 of Bacillota bacterium. The sequence continues at coordinate 2,163 of JAEZSL010000340.1, forward strand.
ATCAGCCGCGGTTTTTATTTTATAATTTGTATTTTTTCCAATTATAAGTTATAATAATAAATAGTGTTTTAATATGGATATTTATTATTATAGTAATATTATTTTGAAATAAACACATTGATTCACATAATAATATTATGTAAACCAATGTGTTTTTCTAAGGAAATGGAGAATTAAAAATGAAAAAACTGGCATTATCCGATGATATCCTGATGACCATAGAAAAACCGGCCAGGTATATCGGCAATGAAATTAATATGGCCGAAAAAGATTTGGACAAGATAGATATACGCTTTTGTATGTGCTTCCCCGATGTATATGAGATTGGTATGTCGCATCTGGGAATTCAAATATTATACGATATGTTTAACCGCAGGGAAGATACCTACTGTGAAAGAGTATATTCGCCCTGGATTGATCTGGATAAAATACTCAGAGAAAAACAGATTCCGCTGTTTGCCTTAGAGTCCCAGGATCCCATTAAAAATTTTGATTTCTTGGGTATAACGCTGCAGTACGAGATGTGCTATACCAATATCCTCCAGATTTTGGAGTTGTCGCAGATTCCCATCTATGCAAAAGACAGAACTGAGGATGACCCCATCATACTTGGCGGAGGACCATGTGCCTATAATCCGGAACCGCTGGCCGATTTCTTCGATTTCTTTTATATCGGTGAAGGTGAAACGGTTTATGACCAGATACTGGATGTCTATAAGGAAAATAAAAAGCAGGGCGGAAACCGTAAGAAATTCCTGGAAGCCGTTGCTGAAATCGAAGGAATTTACGTACCCTCTTTTTATGACGTAGATTATAACGAAGATAAAACCATACGCTCCTTTACCAAAAACAATGACCATGCCAAAGATAAAATCCGTAAACAGGTGGAGATGAACTTAAGTGACACCTTTTATCCGAAAAAGCCTTTGGTTCCTTATATTAAAGTAACCCAGGACAGGGTAGTGCTGGAAATCCAGAGAGGTTGTATCAGAGGCTGCCGCTTTTGCCAGGCAGGTATGATATACCGTCCCATCCGGGAAAGAGATGCGGACTTCTTAAAGGAATATGCCAAAGATATGTTAAAAGCTACCGGACATGAGGAGATATCTTTAAGTTCCCTAAGTTCCAGTGATTATTCCGCACTTCAGGAGTTAGTATATTATCTCATCGATGAATGCAGCTCCAGAGGGGTTAATATATCCCTGCCTTCTCTGCGGATTGATGCCTTCGCATTGGATGTAATGAGTAAAGTTCAGGATGTGCGTAAGAGCAGTCTTACCTTTGCGCCGGAAGCTGGCTCCCAAAGACTTCGGGATGTTATTAATAAGGGACTTACGGAAGAAAACATTTTAACCGGAGCCATGTCAGCCTTTACCAGCGGCTGGAACCGGGTCAAATTATACTTTATGCTGGGTCTTCCAACCGAAACGGAAGAAGACATTGAAGGCATTGCAATACTTTCCGATCAGATCGCCAGGGAATATTACACAATCCCTAAGGATCAGCGAAACGGAAAGGTAAGTATTGTTGCCAGTACCTCATATTTTGTTCCGAAGCCCTTTACACCTTTTCAATGGGTAAAAATGGATTCCACCCAATCCTATCTTCAGAAACAGCGCTTTTTAAGGGGTAAAATCAACGAGCAGTTAAACCGCAAGAGTATTAAATATAACTGGCATGAAGCGGAAGTCAGCATTCTGGAAGGTGTATTTGCAAGAGGTGACAGAAGACTGTCCAAGGTTTTGTATGATGCCTATAAGGCAGGATGTATCTATGATTCCTGGTCTGAATGTTTTAAATACGATACCTGGATCAAAGCTTTTGAAGAGAATCAAATCGATATCGATTTTTACACTACCAGGGAAAGAGAGAAAGAGGAAATTCTGCCTTGGGATTTCATAGACGTTGGAGTTACAAAGGACTTTTTATGGAGGGAATACACCAGGGGAATTAATGAAAAGGTTACTCCAAACTGTAGAAGGGCCTGTGTGGACTGCGGTGCCAAAGTTTTTAACGGCGGCGTATGTTACGAGGAAAAAGAAATTCTTGGTGAGGCACAATAGGAGGAATCAATGAAAGTACGTATTAAATTTACAAAAACAGGACCTTTAAAATTCATTGGACACTTAGATATCATGAGGTATTTTCAGAAAGCCTTCCGCCGTGCGGATTTAGACGTGGAATACTCCCAGGGATTTAATCCCCACCAGCAAATGTCTTTTGCAGCGCCTCTTGGGGTGGGCCTGACCAGTGACGGAGAGTATCTGGATGTCTCCATGCATTCCAGCGATGCTCCTGAAACTATGATAAACCGTATTAATGAAGCAATGAATGAGTTTATCCAGGTAGTGGACTATAAATTCTTATCCGATAACAGTAAAAACGCGATGTCCATTGTGGCCGGAGCCGATTATCTGGTCTCCTTAAAAGATGGTTTTGATTATCTGGACAAGCCTGTATTCGAGCATAAATTCATGGAATTTTATAACCAGAACAACATAGTAATCATCAAGAAGTCAAAGAAAAGTGAAAATGAAGTTGATATTAAACCCATGATTTATCAGGTGGCTTTTGACCGGGAAGAATTTAATAAGCTGACCGGAAACCTGTCAGTGAGTAACTTTTCGGTGGCAGAGGTTTATGATAATGGTGTTGCTATTTATATGCAGCTGGCTACCGGCAGTGTCAATAATCTGAAGCCGGAATTGGTTATGGAAGCCTTCAGTCAATATCTGAAAGAAGAGTACAGGGAAGCCGCGTTCCAGGTACACCGGCTGGAAGTCTATGCCGATGCCGGGGATGATCAGAGTAGAAAACTGGTTTCTCTCTCAGATATAAAATAAATACGGTTTTAGCAGCGTATACAATAAAAATTAATAACCGGCTGAAACCGGCTACTAAAATATAACGGAATACGGCGGTATTAACCATGAATCACAAATTAATTATAACTAAATTAGAAGAACACATTATCTCAGCCATTTATGATGGTAATGAAATGCTGCAGGTCAATCTGGATAAGCTGAACGAAAAGAGTATACTGGGGAATATTTATGTGGGCAAGGTGAAAAATATTGTAAAGAATATTGATGCTGCCTTTGTTGAGATTGCCGCCGGTAAAATGTGTTATCTGGCTATCAACGAAAATCCGTATCCTATCTTCGTCAATGCAAAGAAAAACGACCGGATTCTTGTGGGAGACGAACTGCTGGTACAGATTGCCAAAGAGGATATAAAAACCAAAGCTCCTGTGGTCACAACCAATTTAAACTTTACCGGAAAATACTGCGTTTTGATTCACGGAAAACCTACCCTTGGTGTTTCCGCTAAGATAGAAGATGAAGCGGAACGGAAAAGATTAAAAGGAATCATGAAAAAGTTTACGGGAGACACCTTTGGCTTCATTGTAAGAACCAATGCCATGTATATACCGGAAGAACGGATAGCGGAAGAAGTACAGGTGCTGGTTCGGCAATATGCCTATATCCGGGAATTTGGAATTCATAAAACTCCATTTTCGCTAATTCACCAGACTCCGCCAGGATTTATCTGTGATATCCGGGACGGTTTTGCCGATAAAATTGATGAAATTCAGACGGACGATCCGGAGCTCTATGATAATATCCGTTATTATCTGGAAAATTACCAGAAAGAAGACCTGAACAAACTAAAGCTGTACGAGGATAAATTAATTACCTTAGGCAGTTTATACAGTATACGTACAAAACTGGAGAATGCTCTTCACTTTAAAGTCTGGTTAAAATCCGGCGGGACCATTATTATTCAGCCGACAGAAGCCTTAACGGTAATCGATGTGAATACCGGGAAAGCCATTAGCGGAAAGAAAAAAACGCAGGATACTTTTTTTAAGATTAATATGGAAGCGGCCAAAGAAATAGCCAAACAGATCCGCCTGCGTAATCTTTCCGGAATTATCATTATTGATTTTATCGATATGGAACAGCAGGAATACAAAGACAGCCTGATGAGAGAATTGGATGATTTATTCCGGACAGACCCCATAAAAACTACATTAGTTGATATGACTGCTTTGAATCTGGTAGAAGTAACCAGAAAAAAGGTAAGAAAACCCCTGCATGAGCAGTTTTAAATTGAGAATAAGGATAGTGAGCTACTGTGACTAAAACAAATGTTATGCGTCTGCTGGATCAGGCTAAAATTAACTATACTACCAGGGAATATGTCGTGGATGAATCCGACCTGTCAGGGGAACATGCGGCAGAATTGATTGGCATTCCGCCGGAGCAGGTGTTTAAAACACTGGTTGCAAGAGGAGAAAAAAAGGGAATTCTTGTATTTTGCATACCGGTTAATGCAGAACTGAATCTAAAGAAAGCTGCTTTAGCAGTTGGTGATAAAAAGATAGAGCTGGTACATGTAAAAGAACTATTGGGTCTTACCGGTTATATCAGAGGAGGATGTTCTCCCATTGGCATGAAGAAAAAATACCCACTTTACCTGGATGAAACCGCCCAGCTTTTTGATGATATAGCAGTCAGTGCCGGTGTCAGAGGCTGTCAGGTGGTTTTAAATCCGGAGGATTTAATTAAATATTCCGGTGCGGTAGTCCATGATCTTACGGATTAAGCATTGCTTTTTGAATGTAGAAAGCATTTAATAAACTAATCATTACTGATTCGGTAAAATATAGTAATATATTGTAAAACAACTGAAAATATACACAACTAAATCGAAACTGCCTTACCGCATAAAAATTTGAAATTTTTATGGTGAGGCAGTTTCAATTTTTTTATTTATTATGGAACAATTAACCAGTCTGCCTCGTCTAATTATTACAGATCTGAAATTGATAATATTTTAAGGAGGAGAATTATGAAAAAGATCAGGTATCATTATGTATCACTGGTTCTGGTAATTGTTATGGCAGTATCCGGATTTACCGGCTGCTCTTCAAAAGAGGATAATAGCACATCTGCAACCGAGTCGCAAGCCGGCTCATCTCCTGCACAAGCGGATTACACTGCCGGTACGGATGCATCACAGATGCAGGGGAATTACTCCATAGCAGACGGCAGTGCAGAGATAACCTATGGACTTGCAGACAACGTGGAAGCGCCAGCCTATGATACAGCTGCAGGGGAGAAGGACAACGGTAAAATGTTGTATGAGGATGAGAATCGATATGATGAAGCATTTAATACAGAGGAATATAACAGTATCATAGAAAATAATTTTGTATCCGTAGATAACAATCCCTTATCTACCTTTTCCGTGGATGTTGATACTGCTTCTTACAGCAACATACGCAGAATGCTTTTGGATTACCAGAGTGTGGCCCCGGATGCGGTACGACTGGAAGAAATGATTAACTATTTTAAATATGATTATAAACAGCCCGAGGCAGGTGTACCTTTTTCCGTTAATACCGAATTATCCGACTGTCCGTGGAATGAAAATGCCCAATTGTTATTAATCGGACTTCAAGCGAAAGAGATTGATCTATCCGAACGTCCAAGCTCGAATATCGTATTCTTGCTGGATGTATCCGGTTCCATGAATGATCCTGATAAACTTCCTCTTATGCAGAAAGCATTTATCATGCTTACGGAAAACCTGACGGAACAGGACAGAATTTCAATTGTTACTTATGCCGGACAGGAAAGCGTGGTATTAGAAGGAGCCAGAGGGGATCAAACCCGCAAAATCGTATCGGCTCTTGAAGAACTCTCCGCCGGAGGCAGTACTGCCGGTGCAGCCGGTATTGAAACTGCTTATAAGCTGGCTGAAGACTATTTTATCAAAGGCGGTAATAACCGGGTTATTTTAGCAACGGACGGAGATTTGAATGTTGGAATCACCAGTGAAGGTGCACTTACCAGATTAATCGAAAAGGAAAGGGAAAAAGGAGTTTTTTTATCAGTGCTTGGTTTTGGTACTGGCAATATTATGGATAATAAGATGGAAGCCCTGGCAGACAACGGCAACGGCAATTATTCCTACATTGATTCGGCTCTGGAAGCAAAAAAAGTTTTGGTGGATGAGATGGGCGGAACTCTTTTTACCGTAGCAAAAGACGTAAAACTTCAGGTAGAGTTCAATCCCGTTAAATTAAAAGGTTACCGTCTGATCGGATATGAAAACCGCATGTTAAATACGGAAGATTTTAATGATGACACCAAAGATGCCGGAGAAATCGGTGCCGGACACAGAGTAACAGCGCTATATGAACTTCTTCCCCTGGATTCAAAGCAGGAGATAGCAGAAAGCAATTTGAAATATCAGACGGAAAAGAAATTAACAAATAGCCAGGATTTGCTGACAGTCAATATCCGCTATAAAGAACCCGATAAAAATAGAAGCAAACTGATCTCCGTACCGGTTGATGAAAGTATATATACGGAGAACATGCCGGATAATCTTGCGTTTGCAAGCAGTGTTGCGTCCTTTGGAATGCTGCTCCGGGACAGTAAGTGGAAGGGAACTGCGACCTATGATAAGATCCTGACCCAGTTAAAAGCTTTAAACCTTGATGAGGATGAATATAAGGATGAATTTGTATCTCTGGTAAAAATAATGCAGCGAAATGATGATTATGCATATTAACAAAAGTAGAAAAATCTGGTAAAATGTCTGTAATAAGTTATCGTTAGAAATGTTTATATAGTACCGCTTTATTTTACAGGATAAAAATATCCGGATTGGAGGAAATATGATTCTTGGTGAGGTGTGTTTAGAAACAAATGATGTTGTCAAGCTGTCGGATTTTTACAGGAAGTTGTTAAATCTCACTTCTGACAACAAGGATGAAGTGCATCAATTTATACTGAACGAAGGTACCACCTTATCGGTATATAACAATGGCGAAGTAAAAAATAATCAAAATCAGAATATCAGCCTGGCATTTACAGTGGAGGATGTGGATGCAGAATATGAAAGACTGCTGCAACTGGGGGTTACCGTAGTTGAGCCGCCGCAACAACAGCCCTGGGGTGCAAAGAATATGCACTTTTTAGATCCCGACGGGAATCATGTTTATTTCCGCAGCCTTCCGAGATAACCGTAGTAATAAATAATATTTCAGTCGCTATGAACCGTAAAGAATGAGATATTCGTATATATCCAGATAAATAATTACTATTTGAAACAAAGCAGTGTAATAATTTATAAGGTTCAAAATCATTGGATGCTGTGATTAATAGACCTATTAAATTATTAACGCTGCTTTGTTGTTTTTAGCATTATTAGGTATCAATTGATAAGATATCAGTTTAATAAGTAAGTCTGTGACTATAGTTTAAAAGATGACTATAGTTTAAAAGATGACTCTAGTTTAAAGGATGACTATAGTTTAAAAGATGCTACAAATTCCAGAAGAGCTTCCCGTTTACCTGCTAACGAACCCTGGACCATCTCTTTGGTACCGCCGCCCTTGCCCTGAAAGTGATCATTCAGGCCTTTCCCCAAGAGCCTTACGTCCAGTGATTTGGAAGCCAGTATATATTTATAGTGCAGTTCGTCTTCCGAAGTAAACACCGCACTGATACCACTGCAGCGTTCTGTTAGAAGATTGGCATAGAACCGCAGGAAATCCGGGGTGATGTCATTATCAAAAAGACAGATATTACCGGTGCCTTCCTCAATAGCAGCAGCTTTATAATTTAAGATCTTATTTTGCAGTGCTGATATTTGGCCTTTTAAAGACAAGTTTTCAGCTTTCAGGTTCTTCACCGCTTCCTGTACCTCATCTGGTTTTGCAGATAACAAAATAGATATGTCCGTTACACTTTTTTCCTTTTTATTATAATCCTGTAAAGCTCTGTTTCCGCAGAGCATACTGATTCGTACACCGGATTTATATTTCTGCCAGGAAATTATCTTGATTCCGCCGATTTCCCCGGTTAGGTATACATGGGGCGCACAGCAGGCACAAATATCATAACCCGGAATTGTGACAATACGGATATCCCCGGAAAGTTCTTTTTTACTTCTGTAATTTAAAGTTTTTAGTTCTTCTGACTCCGGATAACGGGTACTTACCGGTATATTCTCATGAACGGCATAATTTGCTTTTTGTTCCACCATTCGGATATCTTCTTCGGTCAGATTTCCGTTAAAGTCGATGGTTATCGCTTCACTTCCCATATGAAAGCCCACATTGTCATATCCAAAATAATTGTGGACCAGACCGGAAATTATATGTTCAGCCGTATGATGCTGCATCAGGTCCAAACGCCTGCTCCAGTCAATCTCTCCGGTAACCGTATCACCTACAGTAAGCGGGGCGGTAAGGGTATGGTAAATAATCCCGTCGAATTCTTGTACGTCAAGTACGTCTGCACCACCAAGTGTACCCGTGTCAGAAGGCTGACCTCCGCCTTCCGGGAAAAAAGCGGTGGAATCTAAAGTAACAATATATCTGGATCCACTTTTATCTGGGGCCTCTGTTTGACTGTTACAGGTAAGGACAGATGCTTCAAAGGTTTTTCTGTGACTGTCCTCATTATATAGTTGAATCGTTGGTTTACTCATAAAAAATCATCCTTTCCGTGCATCTCTTGTTTATAAAAATTCTGTTTATATTTTATACATTATTTCAGTGGTGTAAATATAGTAAGCTTCCTTAAGAACAGTTTAATATTCCAAAGCAAGCGGCAGATTACTTGTTATTATAATACAGCTTAAATATTATAGCAACCGGTGAGGTGCAGTTCTACTTATTTTAAAGAGATGCAGTTCTATTTTTTTTCATAAAATGTAGTTCTTCTTATTTTTATAAGGTGTAGTTCTTCTTATTTTTCAAGTGGTACAGTTCTTCTTAGTTTCATTTGATGCCGTAATCTTTATGCCTGTACAGCAAACAGACTTTACCTTTCCGGTTTTATTTGATAAAATTGAATTTGGATTTTAAATATTCAGTCCATTGTTTTGCAGAAAAATTTAAGGAGAATCTATCTAATATGGAGCATACTCAGAGTAATTCGTCCCATGATGAAAAAAACACTGTGTTTTTGTAATAAGCAAAGCTGATCCCGAATCTTTGGCAGCCGTAAAATTAATGAACGAACTCTCGGATACGCTTCAGGCTATTACCGGGGACAGCGGCAGAAGTTCTTTTGATCCCGCGGATATAGGACACCCCCGCGGTTTTTTTGTCATTGCATATAATAGTCAACAGGAAGCCTTGGGCTGTGGTGCTATAAGGCCTATGGAAGGCAATTCGGCTGAAATAAAAAGAATGTATGCACGATATAAAGGCGCGGGCATCGGAAATGCGATTCTAAGCTATCTTGAAAAACAGGCAAAGGCGTTAGGATATGTATCCTTAAAGCTGGAAACAAGGCTAATCAACCATAACGCAGTCCGCTTTTATGAAGCCATGGGTTATAAAAGGATTGAAAATTATGGAAAATATGCCGGTAATGGCGAAGCAATCTGCTTTGAAAAAATAATAGATTAAATTTATATACGGTTAAAAATGGTCCATACTATTAATAATATAAAAATAAACAGTTTTTTAGATTATTAACATTGACAAATTATGCCGAATATGCTAAGATGTTTTAGTGTGCCGCACAGCGAGGTTCTAAAATTCTGTTTTTATGACAGATACCACAGCTGGCGAGTAATGATAATAGGAGGTGCCATATGTACGCAATTATAGCAACAGGTGGTAAACAGTACAAAGTAGCCGAAGGCGATATCATTAAAGTAG
>JAEZSL010000351.1 GCA_023443925.1 Bacillota bacterium
TTTAATGGCTTAAAAAAAGGAACCATCGTTGGAAAAGGTGTTATTAATAACAGAATGTCCAACCATATCTTCCAGCTGCTTGAAAAAGAAGGAGTGCCCACCCACTTTATAGAAGAATTAAGTGACAGAGAAACAGCCGTAAAGAAAGTTGAGATTGTTCCGCTGGAAGTAATCGTTCGTAACGTTTCTGCAGGCAGCTTTGCTAAAAAACTCGGTATGGAGGAAGGCATTAAATTATTATGCCCAACCCTGGAATTTAGTTATAAAGACGATGATCTGGGTGATCCTATGATTAATGACTATTATGCCATTGCCATCGGAGCGGCTACCAGAGAAGAAATAGACCGTATTACCGAACTGACTTTTAAGGTGAATGAAGTGTTATGCAAATATTTTGCAGAATGCGGAATTGAATTAATTGATTTTAAAATCGAATTCGGCAGACATAAGGGAGAGGTAATCTTAGCGGATGAAATCTCTCCGGATACCTGCAGGCTCTGGGATATAAAAACCCGTGAAAAACTGGATAAAGACCGTTTCAGAAGGGACTTAGGCAATGTAGAAGATGCCTATCAGGAAGTTTTAAAACGTCTTGGACTTTCTAAATAGCAGACATTACGGATTGTCTTAACAGGCAGCCTGGTTAACGAAAAATGGACAATAGGATAACATATTGTCCATTTTTCAGCCATTGGAGGTAATTATAATCTTTCCTGATGTAAAGGTTAATTCAGGATTTCTCCTATCTATAGAAAGGGACTTACGATGAATACTGGTAATAATGTAAACAGCTATGTTTCAGATGAAATACATGAGGAATGTGGTGTCTTTGGCATCTATGACCTGGACGGCAAGGACGTGGTATCCTCCATTTATTACGGTTTATTTGCACTCCAGCACAGAGGGCAGGAAAGCTGCGGTATAGCGGTAAGTGATACCGAAGGGCCAAAAGGAAGCGTCAAATCCTGCAAAGGCATGGGACTGGTAAATGAGGTATTTACCCCGGAAGGCCTGGAAGCATTAAATGGAAACATTGGTGTAGGACATGTGCGCTATTCCACCGCAGGTGCCAGCAACCGGGAAAATACACAGCCTCTGGTTTTAAATTATGTAAAGGGTACCTTAGGTCTAGCCCATAACGGCAATTTAATCAATGCGCTGGAATTAAAGGATGAACTGGCTTATACCGGAGCGATTTTCCAGACCACCATAGACTCCGAAGTTATTGCCTATCTCATAGCAAGGGAACGGTTAAAGACCCGCAGTGTAGAAGAAGCGGTGGGTAAGGCTATGTTAAAGCTTAAAGGAGCTTATTCCCTGGTAATCATGAGCCCCAGAAAATTAATCGGAGCCAGGGACCCATTTGGTTTCCGGCCTTTATGTATCGGTAAAAGAGATAATACCTACGTTCTGGCTTCCGAAAGTTCCGCACTGGATGCGGTGGATGCCGAATTTGTCCGGGATGTACAGCCCGGTGAAGTAGTTATGATAGATAAAGATGGTATTCACTCCGACACTTCCATGGCACAAACAAAAGTTGCAAAATGTATCTTTGAATATATTTATTTTGCCCGACCTGACAGCTGTCTGGATACTGTAAGCGTATATAATTCCAGAATTATGGCAGGCAGGATTTTGGCACAGACCCATCCGGTGGAAGCCGATCTGGTAGTGGGGGTTCCGGACTCCGGCAATGCGGCAGCCATGGGTTATTCCTTTGAAACGGGAATCCAGTATGCCACTGCTTTCGTGAAAAACAGTTATGTAGGCCGTACTTTTATTAAACCCAAGCAGTCCATGAGGGAATCCAGTGTGCGGATTAAATTGAACGTATTAAGGGACGTAGTAAAGGGGAAAAGAGTCATTATGATTGATGACTCCATCGTCAGAGGAACCACCTGTGAGAGGATTGTCCGAATGTTGAAAAATGCAGGCGCTACCGAAGTACATGTAAGAATCAGTTCCCCGCCCTTTTTATATCCCTGTTATTTTGGAACCGATGTGCCTTCCGATGACCAGTTGATTGCCCACAATAACACAGTAGAGCAGATCAGGGACGTGATCGGTGCTGACTCCCTGGGATACTTGTCTGTGGATCGCTTAAGCGAACTGATTGACGGAGATACCGGTTACTGTGATGCTTGTTTTTCCGGTAAGTATCCAATCGAACCGCCGAAGGAGAATATCCGGGGAGATTATGACAGATAACGTTCTGTCAGATAGATAACGTTCTGTCAGACAGATAACGATTCAGTCAGCCAGGTAAGGTTTTTGCCGGTCAGGTAAGGATTGAGTCGGCCAGGTAAGGATTTGTCAACCAGATAAGGATTTACCAGCCAGATAGGATTCTGCCAGCCAGATAAAAATTATGCCAGCTAGTAATTTTTGATGGTTAGTAATTTATCAGAACGATAAGGATTCGTCAGTCAAAAAGCTTTATCATTCGATAAAGCTTTTTATTGTTCGGATAGCTTCCGGTGGATTTTTATGATACAATGAAAACGGCATGAGGATAATGCTAATAAGTTAGCATAACAAGCTTGCTTGTGAATTCCGATTGGAGTAACAAGATCATGAACATGCATTTAGTTCATGATATAATGAAAGTAAAATGTGGATTTATTTTGCCTTAGGAGGAATTTATGAATTACGATAAATATGTCAGTCCTTTATCCGAACGTTATGCCAGCAGAGAGATGCAGTATATCTTTTCTCCGGATATGAAATTTAAGACCTGGAGAAAGTTATGGGTGGCTTTAGCGGAAACAGAAAAAGAACTGGGCTTAAATATTACTCAGGAACAGATTGATGAATTAAAAAAATACCAGGATGATATCAATTACGAGGTGGCAAAGGAAAGAGAAGCCCTGGTGCGCCACGATGTTATGTCCCATGTATATGCTTATGGTGTACAGTGCCCTGCAGCAAAGGGGATTATCCATTTAGGAGCTACCTCCTGCTATGTAGGAGATAATACGGATATTATTGTAATGACGGAAGCTTTAAAACTGATTAAAAAGAAACTTTTGAATGTGATGGATAAGTTATCCCAATTTGCCTTGGAATATAAGTCACTGCCTACCCTGGCTTTTACCCATTTCCAGCCTGCTCAGCCTACCACGGTGGGTAAAAGGGCAGCTCTGTGGTTAATGGAATTAAAGCTGGACTATGATGATATCTGCTATGTTATTGACAGTATGCTGTTATTAGGTTCAAAGGGTACTACCGGAACCCAGGCAAGCTTTCTGGAGTTATTTGACGGTGACCATGACAGAATTAAACGTCTTGATAAGCGGATTGCGGAGAAGATGGGCTATACCGACTGTTATCCCGTATCCGGACAGACCTATTCCCGTAAGATAGATACCAGAGTGGTAAATATTCTGGCCGGAATTGCTGCCAGTGCCCATAAATTCTCCAACGATATCAGACTACTGCAGCATTTAAAAGAAATAGAAGAACCCTTTGAGAAAAACCAGATTGGTTCTTCCGCTATGGCTTATAAGCGCAACCCCATGAGAAGTGAGCGTATCGCTTCCCTTTCCAATTATGTTATGTCAGATGTTATGAACCCGGCCATTACTTCCGCTACCCAGTGGTTTGAGAGAACCCTGGATGATTCTGCCAACAAGCGAATCAGCATCCCGGAAGGTTTCCTGGCAGTTGACGGTATTTTGGATCTGTATCTGAATGTGGTGGACGGCCTGGTGGTTTATCCCAAAGTAATTGAAAAGCACCTGATGGCAGAACTGCCCTTTATGGCTACGGAAAATATTATGATGGATGCCGTAAAATCAGGCGGGGACAGGCAGGAACTCCATGAAAAGATAAGAACTCTCTCCATGGAAGCCGGCAGAAATGTGAAGGAAAATGGTCTTGATAATAACCTTCTGGAACTGATTGCTGCCGATCCATCCTTTAATATGACTCTGGAAGAACTGAAAAATACCATGGATCCTTCCAAATATGTAGGGCGTTCCAGTCAGCAGGTAGAAGAATTTATCGGAGAAGTGATTCAGCCTATACTGGAGGAAAACCAGGAGTTACTGGGATTAACAGCGGATATTAAAGTTTGATGGATAGATTGATCGATAGATAGATTGATATGTTGATGCCTGAGGTGTTGTCAGAAGAGTATTTGAAATAAACCGGGCATAAAGTAAAATTCGAAAAGCGGTATAACCGTGACTTATAGTTTATGAAAGTAGAAGGCTGTTGCAAATTAATTAATTTACCCAGGCCTGCGGGCAGGTTAGATTTTGAATTTTACAGCAGCCCCTTTGCATGACTGGATAAAAAGGAAATGCAGTTTTAGCCGGTTGCAGGCTGATCCGGTTGCAAACTGTTCTAGTTGCAAACTGTTGTAGAAGGAAGGATTGTCCCGTGTGGCATGTTAAAGCTTCTATTGGAAAAAATATATTAAAATGTACAAGAATTATTTTCATTTCAGATGAAAAGTGGTACATTATAAGAAGTAAATAGGAACTCATAAATAATATAGTGAGGGGATACGATTTACCAAAATTAGTTTTAGAAAAGGATGGAAATTATGAGTCAGATTAGAGTGACAGTATGGAATGAATATTTTCATGAATTGGAATCAGAGGAAGTAAGGGAAATATATCCGGAAGGAATTCATGAATGTATCGCAGGCTTTTTAAAAGAAGCCGGAATGGATACCAGGACAGCAACCCTTGCTATGCCGGAACATGGACTTACGGAAGAGGTACTTAAATCCACCGATGTATTAGTATGGTGGGGACATATGGCACATGACAAGGTTGACGATGAAATTGTACAGCGTGTTTACCGTAGTGTTCTGGAAGGAATGGGACTTATTGTTCTGCATTCCGGTCACGCGTCTAAAATATTCCGTAAGTTAATGGGAACGGATTCCGATCTGCTTAAGTGGAGAGAAGTGGGTGAGAAGGAAATTATCTGGGTGGCAAGTCCCGGACATCCGATTTGTGATGGCCTGGAAGAAAAGATCATAATCCCTCATGAAGAAATGTACGGAGAACACTTTAATATACCACAGCCCGAAGAACAGGTTTTCATCAGCTGGTTTGAAGGTGGAGAAGTATTCCGCAGCGGCTGCTGCTGGCACAGAGGAAAGGGAAGAGTGTTCTACTTCCGTCCCGGCCATGAAACCTTTCCGATTTACCATATGCCCGAAATTCAGAAAGTCATCACCAATGCCGTGAAGTGGGCTTGCCCGGTAAACACACCGGCGGTGACTTATGGCAATGTAGCTCCGGTGGTGGAGATTAAAAAATAGTAAATCTTTTTACCGTGAAACTTATTCTGCATTTTATCTGTGGCAGGAACATATCTGTGAAATGGATGTGTTACTGCAATAGGTGTAAGTTTGACACTCGAATCAAGGTTGCAGGTTTATAAACACATAGCTTGTGAATAACAGAATATAGCAGCAAGGATAGGGCTGTTGCAGAATGGCTTGAAGCTGCTCTTTATAAGATTGGAGTTAATACTATAATCCGACCTGTTTTTAGAGTTACTTCATCTTTTTTGCAGCAGCCTCCTTTTTTGTGTTGAAAGACCGTTGACAAATAATAGAAACTAAATTATCCTTGAAAATATAACTTATCCTTAAAATAGGCAATCAAGGCAATGATTAAGGGCTGCACTTTGAATGCGGATATTTATTATTAAATGTAATATTTTCAAAATTGGAAGTTTCAACTTCAAATATTTTAAACGACAGACAGGAGAATATTAGTGAATAAAGCTTGGAAAAAAAATATTATCATCTTTCTATTAAGCCAAACCTTATCCCTATTTGGATCTTCATTGGTCCAGTATGCAATTACCTGGTATATTACTTTAGAAACAAAGTCCGGCGTAATGATGACCATATCCATAATCTGCGGATTTTTACCTACCTTTTTTCTTTCGCCCTTTGCAGGAGTATGGGCAGACCGTTATAACCGTAAAATTTTAATTATCCTCTCAGATTCCATGATCGCCTTGTCAACCTTGATTTTGGCCATTTTCTTTCTGCTCGGGTATAATTCCATATGGATGCTGTTTGTGGTATCGGCAGTCCGGGCACTGGGTTCCGGAGTCCAGGCACCTGCAATTAATGCATTCCTTCCCCAGTTGGTTCCGGAGGACAAGCTGACCCGGGTAAATGCGGCAAACAGTACGATACAATCCCTCATTATGCTGGTATCCCCCATGCTTAGCGGGGCTTTGCTGACCTATGCCAGGATTGAGGCAATATTTTTTATCGACGTAGTTACTGCCGCCATCGGTGTTTGTATTTTACTTTTCTTTTTACATGTGAAACCTCATAACAAGGCTTTAGAAACAGTGACGGTGGGATATAAGGAGGACATGTTAAAGGGCCTTAATTATGTTAAAAATCATCCTTTTGTAAAGCAATATTTCATATTCTGCGGATTTTTCTTTTTCCTGGCTGCTCCTGTAGCATTCTTAACACCCCTGCAGGTTACCCGCAGTTTTGGGGATGAAGTATGGAGGCTTACAGCCATAGAGATTGTATTTTCTGTGGGAATGATGGCCGGCGGGATTATCATGACGCTATGGAATGGTTTTAAGAACCGGATTCATACCATGACTTTGGCAAGTGTGGTTATGGGATTCTGTACCTTTGCATTTGGTTTCATATCTATATTTTGGATATATTTATTGTTAATGGGTATTTTCGGATTGGTTATGCCATTTTTTAATACCTCCTCCACCGTTATGTTACAGGAGAAAGTGGAAGGGGACTATTTAGGCAGGGTATTTGGTGTATTTGGTATGATATCTAGTGCCATGATGCCTTTGGGAATGCTGCTTTTTGGTCCTTTATCGGATCTGATTAAAATAGAGTGGATATTAGTTGGTACGGGTGTGTTACTATTACTGGAAGGACTTTTGATGTCGGCCAGCAGGGTCTTAATAAATGCCGGTAAACCAATAATTAGAAATGCGGAAGAAGGAACACCTTAAGAGTGGTATCCTATTATAAATGCGGTATGTAAATATTGTATAAATATTTACATAACCGTATTTTTATTCATGACAAGTGAAACAACTTGTCGTTTCATCTTGTTTGACACCACATCATATTATCAAGTAACATAAAATTAATAAGAGTACTTCTGTTAAAGACGGCTTTCATGATTTTAAGGTCTTTTCAAATCCGGTGTTATTTATTCAGAATAATAAATAAAAATCAGTTCTGCAAATTATTATTTTTATTGACAAAACATTATCAAAGGAATATACTACCAATAATTAATTCATCTAAATGCTATATGAATTGTAGGATTTAAAAAGAAGCATGGAATCAACTTATTTCTTTACCTGCTGACCGCTTAATTAAACACGGTTATTTGTAAGGTACGGGAATAAGAAAATATAAAAACGGAGGTAATCTAATGAAAGAAAAAAGTATCTTTAAAACAATCCTTGGTGTGTGGAATACCAAAACTGTTGTAGCAATCGCCATTGGTGCGGCCCTTTTTGGTGTATTGATGAATATCGGCGGAATTCCCATCTTTACCAACACAAAGTTAACAACAGCTATGATTGTGCCTGTAATTGTAGGCGCCCTGTTCGGCCCGGTACCGGCATTCGTAGCCTGCCTGGCAGGTAATACCATAGCGGACTTAATCGGCGGCTGGGGTTACTGGTTTGACTGGTCCATCGGTAACGGTGTATTAGGTTTTATCGTAGGACTTCTTCCCCTTTACGGCGCTAAAATTGATGACGGTATCTTTAAAGTAAAGCATGCGGTTATCTATGTCATCACCTGTGTAATCGGCAATGCGCTGGCTTTTGGTATTGTAACCCCAATCTTTACCACACTTTTTTACGGCGGTGAGCTGGAAGTCACTTTTCTTCAATCTTTAACAGGCGGTATTGCCAACACCGCGGTACTGACCATAATCGGTATCCCGATCCTCCTTGCACTTGCAAAATGGAATGCCCGGAACACAAATCTAACCCTGGATGAGAAAGAGTAATAATTTATAATGAAAAAACCAATTGTTGAATTTAAAGATTTTGGATTTCAATACAAATCACAAACTGGAGCAACCTTACATAACATTAATCTTACCATTTACCAAGGGGAAAAAGTACTGCTTTTAGGGCCCAGCGGAAGCGGAAAATCAACCTTGGTAAATTGTATAAACGGTTTGAATCCTTTTTCTTATGAAGGAACCATTACCGGGTCCTGTAAAATTGCTGGCATTGAAACGAAAGATGCCAGCATTTTTGCATTAAGCAAAGTAGTGGGCACGGTACTTCAGGACTCCGACGCTCAGTTTGTAGGGCTTTCCGTGGGAGAAGATATTGCCTTTGCCCTGGAGAATGACAATGTACCCCGCAGGGAAATGCTCCCTAAAGTGCAAAAAGCCAGTGAAACCGTAGGCATGGAGAACTTTCTGCTGCATGTACCCTATGAACTGTCCGGCGGACAAAAACAGAAAGTAGCTCTTGCCGGTGTGATACACGATAATGTGGATCTGCTGATTTTTGACGAACCCTTAGCGGCCCTGGACCCCAAAATGGGTATGTATGCGGTGGACTTAATTGACCGCATCCAAAAGGAACAGGAGAAAACAGTACTGATTATCGAACACCGGCTTGAAGATGTCTTATACCGCCAGGTAGACCGGATTCTCCTGATGAATGAAGGACGCCTTGTATTTGACGGGGTACCCGACGAATTGTTAGCTTCGGGGCTTTTACCGGAATACGGAATCAGAGAACCTCTTTATATTATGGCTATGAAATATGCAGGCTGCGCCTTTAACAAGAACATGAATCTGTCCGATATATACGCCATGGACTTGGAACCTTTCCGGGAACCGCTGCTCAGGCAGCAGAGGCTGATCCTTAAAAAGTATGTTCCGAAACCTGGAAAGGAACTGCTGAAAGCAGAGCAGGTATCCTATTCCTACGGTAAGAATGAAGTTTTAAGAAACATATCCTTTACCATAAGGGAAGGCGAAAAAGTTGCCTTTGTGGGAAAAAACGGCGCCGGTAAAAGTACCATGGCAAAATTAATCTGCGGTATTATCCGCCCCACCAGAGGAACTATAGAGATTAACGGACAGAATTATCTCAAGCTATCCATTAAAGAAATCGGTGAAAAAATCGGCTATGTTATGCAGAATCCAAATCAGATGCTGGTTAAGAGTGTTATCCGGGAGGAAGTGGAACTGGCTCTTACACTTCGGGGAAAAAGCAAGGCAGAGATTGAGGAAGCCGTAAAAAGCACCCTGAAAATGTGCGGTTTATACGGAATGAGAAACTGGCCCGTATCGGCAGTCAGCTACGGACAGCGTAAACGGATTACCATCGCCTCCATGCTGGTATTAAAACCGGAAATTATTATATTGGATGAACCTACCGCCGGACAGGACTATTTTCATTATACGGAAATTATGAACTTTCTGGATGAACTAAATAAAGAATACGGCATTACCATTGTATTTATAACTCATGACATGCACCTGGCCATCCAATATACGGACCGGGCTGTGGTATTTGCCGAAGGAGATTTGATTGCCGATGATTCTGTTTATAAAGTACTCTCGGATAATGAGATTATTGAAAAAGCAAATTTAAAACAGACCTCCTTGTATACCCTGGCAAAACGGCTGGACTTAAGTCCAGAAGAATATATTGAGCATTTTATAGCTTACGAAAGGACAATGAAAGAGCATGAATAACCAGCTGCTAATCAATTTGATACCGGGTGATACCTGGCTCCATAAATTGACCGGAAAAACAAAGGTACGTACTTTCATCGTTCTTTTGGTTTATATCATTATGTCTTTTGATATCAGACTTTTACTGCCTCTTTTTATACTCAGTTTTACAGGGCTTATTTCCTTAAAACCGAAATGGAAGACTCTGAAGTACTTTTTTATCATTGCTATTATCATGAATTCCATTAATATCATACTATACTGGATGGTAAAACCGCAGTGCGGCAGTGACTGGTGCGGCGGCAGTAATACGGTTTTATTGCAGTTTACAGAGCGGTATTTTGTTTCGGCAGAAACTATCTGGAATCTGTCCATACGGTTTTTTAAAATGATAACCTCACTGGTAGTATCTTTGACCTTTATTCTCTCCATAACCCCGTCGGAGCTGGCAGCAGGGCTGTATTCGGTAAAGGTGCCTTATAAGATCGGCACCATATTTTCCATCGCTTTCCGTTATATCCCCGACATAGGAAGGGATTATGAAAATATTAAGGTGTCCTTGCAGGTAAGAGGGATTGAACTGGACCCAAAGAAAGCATCTGTCTTTACCCGTTTAAAGCAGAATGTTCTGATTTTGGTGCCTCTTATCATCACTTCCTTTGACCGGGTCGGCAATATTGCCAATGCCATGGATTTAAGAGGTTATGGTAAGGGGAAGACCCGCACTTACTACAGTGAGCGGGAGGAGGAAAAAGCAGACCGGCTTATGAAAGTAATATACGGTCTGCTGTTAATATTTTGTATTTACTGGATCATAACGCAGAATATCATGCCACAGCCGGCGAAGATGTGGTATCCGTTTTCATAACAGGTTTATAGATATACAGAAAATAATAGAATATAAAAACCTCAGGACAATAAGAACCCAGGAATCGAAGAAGGGTAGCAGTATATATTTCTTGACAGGTAAAAAATCCGAACCCTAATTAAACTCATTATATTTATATTTAAGGAGGCAGAATGACAGAGATAAAAAGCAATCTTTTATTCCAGCCGGATAAGGATGAAAATTACGTCCCGGCTGCGAATACAGACAATACAATCTGGTCTAATTACCGTCAGGCTGTAATAAAGGGAATCTCCGAACTTGTTAAAATACCTACTTTATATGAAGAGGCAACGGTTACGGACGCCATGCCCTATGGCCGTAAGGTTAACACAGGACTGGAATGGCTGAAGGAAACAGCGTTAAAAGATGGTTTTGAAGTTTTAGAGTATGACGGTCACGCACTGGCAATTCGCATCAAAGGAGAAGCTGCCGGTAAGCGTATTGATGTGGTATCCCATGCGGATGTAGTGGAACCTGGTGAAGGCTGGAAGGAAGAGCCTTTTGGCGGCAGGATAACCGGGGATTTCATATACGGAAGAGGTACCCAGGATATGAAAGGCCCATTGATATTAACATATTACGCTCTGAAATACATAAAGGATCAAAACATACCCTGTAAAAATGAGCTTCGTATCGTGATCGGCGGCGATGAAGAACGGACAATGAATGATATCCGGTATTATGTTAAAAAAGCCGGAGAGCCGGATTTTGCATTTACCCCTGACGGGAAATTTCCTTTATCCTATGGGGAAAAGGGGGCTCTCATGTGGGTTATAACCGGTGAGATAAATACCTGCATAAAGGAACTAAACGGCGGTGTGCAGTGCAATGTGATAAGTCCCATGGCTACCGCCTGCTTAGAGAATTTGGAAGCGGAAGAAATCCTTTCCAGTTTGCTTAGCTGTTCCGGTTGTGCCGGGGAGGTGACAAAAGAAGGAGAGCTGCTGCGCATTACCGTCTATGGGAAAGCAGCCCATGCATCAGTACCGGAAATTGGGGTTAATGCCACGGTTATACTACTGGAGATAATAAGCCGGGCAGTAAAGGATCCTCTTGCCGTACTGCTCTATAACTGCTTTCAGGATTCCTGGGGAAAAGGGGTTGATATTAATTATGACATAGCACCCATGGGAAAACTCACCTTAAATCTGGGAATCCTGTCGATTAAGGAAAATCAGATATATGGGGAGATTGACTGCCGTTATCCTTATGGCATTACTGGGGATATTTTAACCGGGAAGTTAAAGGATGCTCTGAAGTCCTTGACGGTGGAAATAAAATACGATGATAAACCGACCCTTGCCGATATAACCTCTTCTTATATAAAAGTACTTCTGAATACATACCGTGATATCACCGGGGATACCACTGCACTGCCCCTGATCAGCGGGGGAGTTACCTACGGTAAGGCAATGAAAAATTGCGTTGCTTTCGGCCCTACAACAGAAGAGGAAATCTCTCTTGCCCATCAGGCAGATGAGAGAATTGAAATTAAAAAATTAGAAAAACTATTTGGAATATATAAGGAAGCTATACTGCGTCTTGCCCTGGAGCCGTTTGTGGATTAAATAAACAAATTGATTTAGTAAATTTGCAAGCAAGAGTATTCAGATGAAAATTATCCATAATATAGAAAGGAATTATAAATCATGCATGAAAAACCTATCTTAGTATTTCAGACGGATTTTACTTATAAAGAAGGTGCGGTCTGCTCTATGTACGGAGTGGTGAAATCGGTAGACCGTACTTTGGAGATCTTTGACGGAACACATGAAATTCCTCATTTTGATACCTGGAGTGCTTCTTACCGCCTACACCAGTCCATGCATTTCTGGCCCAAGGGAACCATATTCGTATCGGTGGTGGACCCGGGGGTGGGAACTTCAAGAAAAGCCTGTATAGCGAAAACAAAGGATGGTTATTATGTAGTAACCCCGGATAATGGTGCCCTGACTCATATTATGAAATATGTAGGAATTGAGGAAATAAGGGAGATTGATGAGAGTATTAACAGGCTGAAATCAACGGTTGGCACCAGTATATTCCACGGACGTGACCTGTTCGGTTATTGTGCGGCAAGGCTGGCAGCCGGTCTTATCACTTACGAAGAGGTGGGACCGGTTTATTCCGTCAAGGATATTGTGGTTCACGAAATACATGAACCGGTGATAGAACCCGGCAAAGCCCAGGGAATCTTTGAAATTAGTGATCCTAACTTTGGAAACCTGTGGAGTAATATACCGGTGGAACAATTTTTAGAGAACGGATTCCAGTATGGAGAGCTTATTAAACTAAACATCTACCATAAAGATCTGCTGATTCATCAAGAAACAGTCCCTTTTGCCAAGACTTTTGGTTATGTGAAACAAGGAGAGACGGTAGCATACACCAACGAACTGATGAAAGTCGGTGTAGCAATCAGCATGGGTAATTTTATGGAAACTTATCACGTGGATTTCGGGTACGACTGGAAAGTAAAATTGGAAAAAATATAGAATGGGTAAAGTTCTGGCCGAGAGAGCATGAAAGCATAAACTGTTGCATGTTAAAAAATTTTATTATCATTAATTGGTATTTTTTATGATATTATGATTATATATATAATCAAGATAGAAAAACAGGGGGATAGTTGTTGTTATTACAGGTAAAAAACCATACCAAAACTTTATAATTTAACTACTAATACAGTCTTTAGATTTATTGAAGGCTGTATTTTTTTTACCTACATAATTATTACAGGTAAAATATATACCATATACCAATTCTAAAATAATATACATAGAAGGTGAATAATGAAACACGTAAAAGTATTAACGAAAACATTCAGAGCTTAAATCCTATGAAAGAGCAAATGATACAGATGAACTTTATTCACCAGGTAAAGGGACTATAGTAGAATACATAAGTCCATAATGTATTCTGGAAGGATTGAATATTCTACAAACTGCTAACGAAGTGAATTCTTAATAGAATATAATAAAAAGCACATCCATTGTTTCTAAAATATATCGAGCTAATGAATGTGCTTTTTATTTTTAGCTCTGTTAGACAAAAATATTGATATTAAGCAAATATGTAATGTATAATATTACCATGCTGATGGTTCGTAATAGTTATCAATTATGAACTATAGATTTTATATTTTGTGCAGGAGGTTCTCAGATGAACAGAGTAGAAAAATTAAGGGAGTATGTTGATGAGGTTCTACTTAATAAAAATAATGACAGAGACAGAAGAATGGCTTATGTTCATTTATACGGCGTAGCACAAGCATGTGCTTTAATTGCAAAAAAGAGAGGCGTTGACATTGAATTAGCGATTATGGCAGGAATGCTTCACGATTTGTACACTTACAAGAGAAAAGATGAAGTGCGACATCTTGGAATGGATGCCATTCAAGAAGTAATAAAAAATCACCGAATAGATGGTCCAATTTATCTGCGTGAAGTATTAAACAAATTACTATTGACAACGGACGATGAAACTAACCTTATATGCACCGCCATACAAGGAGGTTATGACGGAAAAGACGAGAAAATTTCGGATTTGGAAAAAGTCATAAATGATGCCAATATTATGCAATCTTATTTCTATAATCCTATCAGCCCTGAAATAAAGCTTGATAATAAAAGGGTAAATAGTTTATTGTCCGAATTTGGAATGCCCCTCTGATAATAAGCATAATCTACAGTAAACTAATACAAAATATTTCACAATTGAGAATTGAAAAGGAGGAAAATTGCATCCCTCCTTTAATCATATCCATATACCAATATTATCTAACAGAGATTAATTAATATAAAAAGTTCAGCACATAAACTATAAAATTTTGGTATAAGTTTTAGTATATATACCAAATCATAACCCCTTTATTCTAAAGGTATTAAGCTTATTCGGTATATATATTACCTATAATAAGTTTCCATTCCCTTTTCGGTAGTATTGAAGAAAAGGGGGGTGATACCATATGACAGTATTTGAAACCATAGCGTTAATGTTTAAGTTCGGTGTGTTTATCATTGGGTTTATAACCTTGATTATAGCTATAATCAAATCAATTACAAAAAAATAGCTATCCTTTTCCTGCCAGTCGACGGATAGCTATTCAACACTGATTAGGTAATCAATGGCCTGCGAAGTCCTTTGATTATTTTTATCTTGATTATAAACATCTGTAGAAATAATGCAAGACTTTATAGAGTATCATTTAAATGTTACTCTTTATTATTTTATCCATATTATAATTATTAATTCCTTATAATTAATTAAAATATAAGTTCAGTAAATATATGTAAGTACTGTTTAAAAAACAACAGCAGACACTAAATATTAGGGCGGTTTTAAATCAGATCAAAACCGCCGTTTTTTTAATACTTTCTTTTCGCAGCGTCCAGGTAAGATGAGTTCAGCAAGAAATTAAATATTCATAATAATAACTTGCACTATTATTACGTTTAGTGATATAATTTTATTACAGTAAACGTAATAGTGGAATGAGGTGATTATCATTCGGGATAATACAAAAGGCGGTGCGCTTACGGAAGTGACCTTTTTAATCCTGCTGTCCGTATACACACCGAATCATGGGTACGGAATCCTGCAATGGATTCAAAAGGAGACAAACGGCAGAGTTATTCTCGGAGCGGGTACTCTGTATGGGGCCATTAATACCCTGTTAAAAAAGAGATGGATTGAAGCTGTATCTCAGGACGCCGGTGAGCGAAAAAAAGAGTATATTATAACGGCTCTCGGCAAAAGTATGGCAGAATCTGAAATTAACCGCTTAGCCGGTCTGTTATTCTCCGCACAAAAAATTATAAAGGAGGACAAAGGCGTATGATTCGTAAATATAAAATTTTTTTCAGCGTACTGGAGGAACAGGAAAGCTGGCTGAATCGGATGGCTGAGCAGGGTTACCGTTTGGTTAAAACCTCTTTCTTAACCTATACCTTTGAAGCCTGTAAACCCTCGGAATATATATACAGAGTCGAAGTTATATATGATAAGACCAGGAAGCAGCAGAAGGATTACCAGATTTTCTTAAAGAACCTTGGAATCAGGACCATAACCAAGAACTACGGGACAGGACAGCTGGCATTTGGTAAAGCAAAGCTTAGTGCATTTGGCAAAATCAGAACCTCACCCGGTGCCGTCAACAAAGAACTGCTGATTCTTGAAAAGAAAAACAATGGAGAGCCTTTTGAGGTGTATACCGTTAAGGAAGATAAAATCAGATATTATGGAAAAATTCTTTATTCTTTTCTTATTTTTGCAGGCTTTTTGCTTCTTATGGCCATTTTCGGCCGGGCAAGGCTTGGATTTATCGAAAATGTGTTGACAGTAAAACGCATTGAGACCATAGCCAGAGGTTTTGCAGTTATAATCTGTATTCCCGTATTGTTTACGGCAATTAAGGTGTTTTTAAGAATACGGGAATTTAAACAGGAGAATACCATAGAATAGATTTAATAAACCGAAAACAGAACTTATGCATAGGAACTGTTTCCGGTTTATTTTTTATATAATTCTTTTTAAAGACAGTAACGCATTTCTATTGCGGTACGCAAACATATGTTGTATAATCATAAAAATGAATCGGTTTAACACATTCTGGAAATTAAAAAAGCTCCGAACAATCCCTGATCATATGGTAAAATGCGGCTGGAGTACAGATTGGAGTTGACAGAAAAATGTTTCGGTAGTACAATAGGCTCAATGAATACATACTAATTCTATAGGAATATATGAATGCATCGGCAAAGCAAAGAAACTGATGATAAAAAGTGTGATATCGTATTATTGAAACCCAAGAATCTTAAGAGGAAGAAAGGATGATTAGAATGAATCGATGGAATTTAAAGAAGATTACGGCTCTGTTTATGGCAGTCTTTATGCTGTTATCCCTGACGGCATGCGGAGGTGCAAAGACAGGTGTGAAGGATACCGCTGCCGGTAATGGCAGTACAGCTGAAACTTCAGGCGGAACCGAGACAGCTCCGGGGGGAAATGAAACGGTGGTTCAGGATAAGATTGTTAATATCGGGATGACGGATACCTTATCCACCAGCAACCCCCTGTTAATGGATGCAACCGAAATACTTAAGTATTCACTTGCCTTAGAATTCCTGCCGCTGGTAGAATTAAACAGCGATCTGGAGTTTACCGGTATGCTGGCCTCCTCTATCACAACAGAGGATAACCTGCATTTCACCGTTAATATCGATAAGGATGCAGTGTGGTCCGACGGAGAACCGGTTACGGCAGAGGATGTTGTGTTTACCGTTTTAAAACTGGCCAGCCCGAAACTGGCAAATGTAAGTATGGCTTTATATGCTTTTGAAGGCGTCGGGGATGACGGCTTTGTAACGGAAGGTGCTACGGAAATATCCGGTGTAAAAGCCATAGATGAGAAAACCGTAGAGTTTACTACCAAGTATGAAATGGCACTTACTACTTTTGAAAACACCTACGGACGTTATATCCTGACGATTCCTCAACACATATTAAAGGATGTGGCCGAGGAAGATCTGGCAGCTTATGACTGGTTTAATGCACCAACCGTAGTAAACGGCCCTTATAGAATAACCGATGTGGATCTTCAGCATTATGTATCCTATGAAGCCAATGACAAATACTTTAAAGGTGCACCGAAGATTAATAAACTTAACATAAAGATCCTTCCCGCGGCCCAGCTGCTTACCAGCCTCCAGTCCGGTGAAATTGATTTCGTACAGCAGACCACCGGCAATATTCTGCAGGAGGATTATGCAGGGGTGGAAGCACTTGAGAATGTAAATGTAAACTATGGCTCCCCCATTACAAACCAGTCCATCTTCTTTAATACCACCAGCGTAACGGATGCAAGAATCCGGCAGGCAATTTTATACGGAATTGACCGGCAGGCTATCGTAGACGGTCTGTTAAACGGCAAAGGCGAAGTAGTAGACGGATTTTTATCCAGTGCTGGACCGTTTTATGATGCTTCCTTAACACCGGCTGCATATGATCCTGAAAAGGCCAAAGCTTTGGTTAAGGAAGCGGAAAGCGACGGCTGGGATTCTTCAAAAGTATTGAGCTTTTATGTTAACAGCGGTGATACGACTTTCACCCAGGCTGCGGATTATATCACCGCACAGCTGGCGGAGATCGGCATTAAGATCCAGGTTAATACCGTAGATTTATCAACTCTTATGACCACGGCAGGTAACCGGGAATTTGATCTGATGGCGGTCCAGTACACCTATGCTCCGGTAGATCCTTATCCGGATGTTAACTGGCTTTTATCTGCGGACGGCTGGACCGGATTTTCTAATGATGAAATTGCCAGTGCTCTGGCGGCTACCCAGACCACCAGTGATGTAGCTAAGATTAGAGAACAATATCTGACCATAGATAAGATTGCACAGACAGAAGTGCCGATGATTTCTGCATACATTATCAGTGCCATCGGAGCATCCAATAAACGTCTGGTCAATGCAACGCCAAATGTTTATGGTTCCTTTATTAATATTCAGGAGTGGGATGTGACTCAATGAAACCTTTACTAGAGGTAAAAGATTTAGAGGTAGCGTTTTTATCAGACAAAAAAGAAATCACCCGTATCGATAAAGTAAGCTTTTCTGTAAATCCCGGTGAAATACTCTGCTTAGTGGGAGAATCGGGTTCCGGAAAAAGCGTTACCGCTCTGTCGGTAATGGGGCTTCTGGGAAAGAACGGAAGAATAACCCAGGGTACTATTTACTTTGACGGAGAAAATCTATCAGCAAAACCGGAGAAAGATTTGGATAAAATACGGGGCAGCCGGCTGACTATGATCTTTCAGGATGCCTTAACCAGTTTAAACCCGGTATTCACTGTTGGTACCCAGATTATAGAAACCATGGTCAGCCATTTAAAGATTACAAAACAGGAGGCCAGGATTCGGGCAGAGGAACTGCTTCATAAAGTAGGGCTGCCGGATCCTGCCGCCGTTATGAAAAAATATCCCCACACTCTATCAGGAGGCATGAGGCAGAGAGTCATGATAGCCATGGCTCTAACCTGCAATCCCAGCCTCCTGATTGCTGA
>JAEZSL010000100.1 GCA_023443925.1 Bacillota bacterium
GGTGCAAGTATTGTATAGACAAATGTAAAACAGATGAGGTTGAATTTATAGAAAAGGAGCCGGAACATTTTGTGGCGTGCCACCGGGCAAATGAACTTCATTTGCAGGGAATCGTACGTTAAGTACATAACTGAATAATAAGTACTTAAGAGCACTCTTTGTTGCGGGTTAAAGACAGAATGAAAGATTTAATTATATTTATAGACAGTGGTGATACATTAATCGACGAGTCCACAGAGGTTCGGGATGAAACCGGTACGGTTATTCATTCCCACTTAATAGAAGGGGCGGGGGAAACTCTGAAAAAGCTTTATGACAGCGGCTATACCATTGCCCTGGTGGCAGACGGGACAAAGGCTTCCTTTGATAATATCTACAGGGAGAACGGCCTGGATTATTGTTTTACTGCGAAAGCCATATCCGGTGAACTAAAACACGAGAAACCTTCCGAAGTCATGTTTCTTCATGCTATGAAAGAGCTGGGGCTGACAGAAGACGATAAGCATCGGATCGTGATGATTGGCAATAATATAAAAAGAGATATCCTTGGCGCTAACCAGATGGGAATAACCTCTATTTTAATCAGTTATAGTCCAAGGTATGTAATGCAGCCGGACTGTGAAGAAGAAACACCTGATTATGTGATTTCAAAACCCTGTGAGTTATATGAGCTGGTTGAACAGCTGAATCTCCAGGTGAAGAATAAAAGAATTTTAAAACAGTCAAACAATAATTGACCCTGGTACTGCCTGGGGAAGTCAGCAAAGGAGGAAGGATATGAGTGAGCAATTTATTAAAAATGCCAATATCTTTATCAGCGACAGATCTCATTTAAATCTTACATTAAATATTTATCATTGCGGTAATCATGATATCTGTCCCCAGGACTGTTTTCCCCTAACGAACCCTGATATGTTTACCTTAATTTATATAAACAGCGGCAAAGCCCTTCTGGAAAATGACCATATAGCGGTAAAGCTTACCGCTTCCCAGGGTTATGTGGCATTTTCCAATGTTACCTACAACCTGAAAAATACCGGTGAAGAATATATGAATGTAACCTGGGTGGCTTTTTCCGGCTACCTGGTGGAGGAATATTTAAACCGCGCCAATATTACGGTGAACCGGCCAGTTATTGATGACAGGGACGAAGGCTGCGTCGGTGAGAATATAAACAAACTGTATATGAAGTCCCACAGACTTCCCAACCGTTATTGCAAGATGGCTTCCATTCTTTATGATATCTTTGCCTATCTTCTGGATAAAAATCCTACAAAATCCATGGGGGTATCCAGTGATAATTCCGATTATTTTGCCATTAAGGCCGTGGATTACATTGAAAGAAATTATTCCAGAAGTATTACGGTGGATGAAGTTGCCAGCCGTTTGGGGATTACACGCAAGCATTTATATCATGTATTTAATTATACCCTTAATGTATCTCCGAAGCAGTACATCATAAATTACCGTATCGGAAAAGCCTGTATCCGCCTTAGGGATACCACTCAGACCATTGCAGAGA
Organism: Bacillota bacterium; assembly: GCA_023443925.1. The sequence continues at coordinate 1,523 of JAEZSL010000100.1, forward strand.
TTGCAGATGCCATAGGGTATATTAACCAGTTCTATTTTGCAAAGGAGTTTAAGCGGCTGACAGGACTTACACCGACACAGTACCGTAATTGTCCGGTGGAATTAAAATTGTTTGAATACCGGCTCCCTGTCCCGGAACTGGAGAGGAAGTTTTCCAGTCAGCAGACAGAGATGAAAGAGGATTAGTGTGAAATAAAGTACATTTCACACCCTGATTTAAGGCAGGAAATCATCTGACTGCAGAGGATTTTGGCAATAGGAGTTATATGAAACAGATTGGACGTAAAACAAAGAATCTTCATAGGAAAAAACTGCGGGATGAAAACGAGAGAGATTTATTCCGGGGTTTTTCCTGTTATTCGAGGCGCTGCAAAGAAGCGGTAGCGAAAGTGTGAAATGTCCTTTATTTCACACGAATTCATATATATCGCAAGCCTGCTAACGACAATGATGCCTAAAGAAATTTAAGAATTCAGTTTTTACCTACAGAAAAATAAACAGAAAAGTTGCCGTAAGTATTCTTTTGATTATTTATTGCGGTAGTACCGCAGGACTTTATGCGGCAGGAATTGGGGGTAAATATATGACCGACAGAGAATTAGCCATTCAGTATGCTCCGCATCTTTATTTTGATAAGAACGAACCGTTTAATCTTGACCGGATTGGTTACAGTGTATTTTACAAATCCCAGAGGAGCAAATCCTTTGAACGGGATATCCAGTTAGAGAACGGGACGGCCTTTGTAGTGGAATACCAGCTTTATTATGATTATGACATTCAGCATATGTATGATCTGGAACATGTCTGGATTTATGTGGCCCGGGACGGCAGCGTGCTGAATGCGGAGGCCAGTGCCCACGGGTCATTTTTAAATTGCTACCGGTATAATCCCGTATTGGAGGAAAATACTCATTTAAGAATTTTTGTACAGCCGGGTAAACATGCCCTGTTTCCTGACGGAAAGCTGTTTTTATTATACAGTGATTATGAATTGGTCTGCAGCCGGCTTGCGGGAATTGACGGATTGCTGGTTCCGGCCATGTTTCAGGGGCAGATCAGAAAAGATTCCTACATAAATTACATGGTTTGCACTTATATCCGGGAACATTTTTCTTTTGAGCCTTCTCTGGAATTTGACAGGAGAGCTTATGAGGAAACAATAATCGTGACCTGGGAAGAACTTTACCAGCAGATACCGGAGAGAATCAATAAACGGTTAGAGGAGATGGGACTCTAAGTCTTCTGGGGGGGCAATGGCTTGGGAAAAATGAAAAGAGAGGTTCCTATGGTTAAAAAAATAATACTTGTATTTAAAACACATTTTGATATTGGATTTACGGATCTGTCATCACGGGTAATCGATAATTATGCAGAATCCATGTTAAAGGAAGTAATCGCTACCTGTCAGGCCACACAGCACATGGGAAAATTAAAGTATGTATGGACCATGCCGTCCTGGCCTTTAAAGATTATTACGGAGCGGTGCAGCAATGACCTTAAAAAGGAGCTGGACTTACTGATTGAAGGCGGACAGATTGTCTGGCATGCGCTGCCCTTTACGTCTCATACGGATTTTTGCTGCATGGAGGAATATATAGAAGGGCTTCGTTATGGAAGGGAGCTTTCTGAGATGTATCAGAAACCTTATAAAGTTTCTGCAAAGATGACGGACGTTCCTGGACACAGTATTATGCTGCCTGCAATATTAAGCGGAGCGGGCGTTAAATTTTTGCATTTAGGCTGCAATCAATTTGCCACACCGCCAAAGCTGCCTTTTTTATTTTACTGGCAGGCAAAAAGCGGTGAAAAAGTGCTTACCATGTACAGCAAAGGCGGATACGGCACACCTCTGCTTCCGCCTAAGGATTGGGATTATCCGGTTTGGATGGCCCTGATGCAGACACATGATAACTGCGGACCCCAATCTGCATCGGTCATACAAAATCTGGTGGATAAAGTGCGGGAAGAGTATCCGGAAGCGGAAATTGTCTGCGGAACGATGGATGACTTTTATTACGAAATGGAAAAATATGATCTAAGCAGAATACCGGTTATAGAGAAAGACCTAGGAGATACCTGGATTCACGGAATCGGCTCCTATCCCAAGGAAGTAGCTGTATTAAGAGAAGACCGTGAAAAAAGCAAACGGCTCCAGGCACTTTATGCAAAGCAGCTGTTGGATGGAAGCGGAGCGGAAGAAGGGAAAACCGAAGAAATTCTTAACCGGTATTATGAAAATGTAAGTCTTTTTGAGGAACATACCTGGGGAGCGGATGTGAAAACCTGGCTTGGACCGGAGCGTGTATATCCGAAAAAAGAATTTAAAGAAGCCAGATTACAGGAGAACTATCGGTTTATGGAAAACTCCTGGCAGGAACAAAGAGAAAGAGCAGCCATAAGCCATAAAGCCATACAGGATTTTAAAAATCTGGTAGAGAGGGGCGGACAGGGAGGTATAACTCTGTTTAATCCCGGCAGCAGCAGTTACACCGGCTGGGTTTCCTTAAAGGAGCTGGCTGTGGATCTGACCGGCCGGGCTCTTTTAATGGACCGGGAGCTTCTGCCGGTAACCAGAATAGACGGAGAGTGGGCCGGTTATGTTAAGGAATTGCCGGCCTTTGCGGCAATCCCGGTCCGTATTGCCGACTCTGCGTTAGAACCGGATAATCCGGTTATTAAAAATGACGGACATTATATCACGGCTGAAAACCACAGATATATCATAAAGTTCTCGGAGCTTACCGGGGAAATTAAGGAGCTGTATGATAAGAAACTGGAGGCAGTACTTTTAAAACAGCAGAGCCGGAAACCGGTATTTGCTTATCGGTATGACCGCTATGGAATCGAAGACGTTACGGAATTCTTAAGGGAGTATGCCTACCGCTATTCAACCTGGGGGATTCAGGATTACGGCAGGGAAGCTTATCCGGAATGTGAACATAAAACCTATTATCCGGTTTATAAATCCTATGAGATAAAAGGAGACACCCTGATCTTTACCTATGAAAATACAGAGAGTAATGAGAAATATGGTGATGCTGATAAAGTGCAGCTGGAGCTTACTCTGCCTCCCGCAGGAGATGAGCTGTTTCTAAATCTCAGACTTAAAAATAAACAGGAAACGCCCTATATTGAATCCGGTTCCTTACTGATGCCGTTTGGAGAGAAGAACTGCAGCTATACTGTAAACAAAGGCGGAGTTGTTCTAAATCCGGAGACGGACATACAGGAAGATGCCAACCATGTATTCTATTGCGTTGAAGACTTTATTTCGGCAGCAGGTGAAAACTATGGCATTTGCGTAATTCCCAAGGATACGCCTTTAAGCGCCATAGGCAGTACAGGTGTCTATAAATTTAAACGGGAATTTAAAACTTCCAGGGACTCCATAATTTACTTTAACCTTTTTAATAACATGTGGGGAACGAATTTTCCTCAGTGGATCGGCGGGGATTTGTGTTACCGCTATGTTCTATTCGGTTATGACAAAGACCAGGAGGCTTTTAATACAGAAAAGGCAGCCATGCTGAAGGAAGGGATAGAAGTAACCGCTGGCGGGCTGTTTAAGGATTCCTTTGTACCGCCGGAACATATGCAGTTAATAAATGTGAGAAAAGAAAAAGAAGGAATCATACTTAGGTTCCGGGACCTGTTGGGGATAGAGGACAGCCGCAGACTGACGGCGGAGAATTATACTGTTACACCGGTGGATTTATATAACCGGGCAGCCGGTGAGCCGAAAATAACGGAATATAATTTCCGGGTCAGCCCATATGGAATCTACTCATTTCTGCTTACAAAAAGCAGTGTTTAGTGTGAATTATAAAGTGCATAATTCACACCCTGATTTGAGGCAGTAAAACATCTGCGTGCAGATGTTTTATGCCATGGGAGCTAGTGTGAATTGCCTCGCGAGATGCATGCGAGTCATTAGAAGAATAGCAAAAGAGGCTATTCTTCACGGTTTATACCCAAAAGGTATGGGCGTTAGTGTGAAATATAATTTATTTCACACTTCTTATTTGGGCAGTACCGCAAGCATCCTTGCGGTATGCATGGGTTTTAAAGCATAAATTCCAGGATAACAGACTAGACTTAATGGAGTGCCACACAGAAAAACGGATGTCCGCCTGTGTAAGGGCAGGAACTTATAACTGGTTACAGTAAAATAATCATATTGTAGGGTATAACTGAAAAATGGTATAATTTTCAAAATACCCAAAAATTAATAAAGCGGGGTAGGAATAATGAAACTGACTTATTACGGAACAGCAGCAGGGGAAGGATGGCCCGGACTCTTCTGTAACTGCAGCCTGTGCAAGGCCGCAAGGGAATTGAAAGGAAAGAATATCAGAACCAGATCACAGGCGCTGGTAAATGATGATCTGTTAATCGATTTATCACCGGATACCAACATGCACAACCTGGTATATGGACTTGATCTGGGCAGCATTGACAATCTGCTGGTAACACACAGCCATTCGGACCACTTTAATCCGACGGATCTGGAACTGCTGCGGGAACCCTTTGCCCATAACCGTCCCAATACCTTCTGTATTTACGGCAACAGCCGGGTGAAGGAACGAATCTACAGCGAAGTACCGGGTGTAGACCAGGTGGAATCCAGATTCTGCTACCATGAAGTAACGCCCTTTCAGCCTGTTAATATGAAAGATTATACGGTAGTTCCTCTGCTGGCGCTTCACGATAAAAAAGAAGAATGCCTGTTTTACCTGATAACCGGAAAAGATAAGACACTTCTTTATGCACATGATACCGGAGCTTTTCCGGAGGCTACCATGGATTACCTGAAAAAACACCGGGTACATTTTGATTTGGTTAGTTTAGATTGTACCACGCAGAGCGAAGAAGACGGAAAAAACCATATGGGACTTATTGATGCGGTGAAAGAGAAGAAACGACTAATGGAACTGGGACTTGGAGATGTTAATACGAAGTGGATTGTTAACCATTTTTCCCATAATGGCCTCTGGCTGCACGATAAAATGGTGGAAGAAGCGGATAAATACGGTTTCCTGGTTTCATATGACGGCATGGTGGTTGAATTCTGATAAGGGTAATAATGAATGTGGCATATGTACAAAGTTAAGGCAGAGGTACATAGTGTGAAATAAAATACATTTCACACCTTGATTTGAGGCAGTAAAACATCTGCAAGGAGATGTTTTATACCATGGGAGCTATTGTGAAATAATTACATTTTAAACTTCTTATCTGGGCAGTACCCCAAGCAGGCTTGCGGTATGCATGGGTATATGTGTGAAAGAAAATTATATAAGAAAGGAATGCCGCATATTCATTCTCTCACACTTTTTCTTTGCGGCAGTAACACATCTGCCGGCAGATGTGTTATGCAATGGGTATATTTATGGGAATAAGTTATAACGAAAAGAATCGTGTTTTTAAACTGGACACACCAAAATCTACTTATATGTTTGGTATTCTGGATGATGAAAATTTTGTGGGACATATTTATTACGGCAGAAAAGTAATCGATTCGGGACTGGAATATTTAATACGTGTCAATAAACCTTCCCTATTGCCGTCACAAAATAACAGAGACCGGGTTAATTTCCTGGATGCGCTTCCCATGGAATATTCGACTCATGGCATAGGTGATTTCAGGGAAGCCTGTTTTAGCGTAAGGAGCAAGGGGGGCCATTCTGCCTGCAGTTTATCCTACGTATCCCACAAAATATATAAAGGCAAGCCAGAGCTTAATAGCCTTCCGGCAACCTTCGGGGAGGAAGGGGACTGTACCACACTGGAGCTTATGTGCGAGGATAAAAGCTTAAAGCTTTTTGTTACGCTGTTATATACTGCCTTTGAGAACCTGGATGTTATAACCAGAAGTGTTAAAGTGGCCAATGCTTCCGGGGATCCGGTTTATCTTAACAGGGTTTTATCGGCGTGTCTGGATATGGATAATAAAGACTACGACATGATTACCCTTTACGGACAGTGGTCCAGGGAAAGGATGATTAACCGGAGGAAGATCACCGATGGAAAGAACCAGATTTCTTCACTGAGGGGTGTATCTTCTCATCAGGAGCAGCCTTTTATAGCTGTTTTAGAGCACGATGCCGATGAGGATCATGGTGAGGTTTATGGGCTTAATCTGGTTTATTCCGGTAATTTTATGGCGCAGGCGGAAATAACCCAATTTGATATGTTAAGAGTAACCCTGGGTATTAATCCGGTGGATTTCTCCTGGAAGTTAAACCCCGGCGAGTCTTTTACCGCGCCGGAAGCCGTGCTGGTATATTCCTGCGAAGGGCTTGGAGGTATGACAAGAACGTTCCATGATTTATACCGCAGGCACTTAATCCGCGGGGAATATAAGGATAAGAAGAGACCTGTTTTAATCAATAACTGGGAAGCCACTTACTTTAATTTTGATACGGAAAAACTACTGGATATTGCAAGGGAAGCAGCCAAGCATGGCATCGAAATGCTGGTAATGGATGATGGCTGGTTTGGAAACCGGAATGACGACAATACCGCTCTGGGGGACTGGGTGGTAAATGAAAACAAATTAAAGGGCGGTATAGCCCATCTTGTAGAAGAAGTAAATAAGACCGGATTGAAATTTGGTATCTGGTTCGAGCCGGAAATGGTATCGCCGGATTCCGATCTTTACCGTGCTCATCCGGATTGGGCCATACAGGTGCCGGGAAGATCTGGTGCGCTGGCAAGAAACCAGTATGTTCTGGATATCTCCAGAAAGGAAGTAAGGGATGCTGTTTATGAGAGTATTCATAAAATCTTATCGGAAGCCAACATTGAATACGTCAAATGGGATATGAACCGTGCCCTGACGGATCTTGGCAGTACCGGCCTGATGGCAGATACCCAGGGCGAACTGTACCACCGTTATGTACTGGGGCTTTATGATCTGCAGGGCAGGCTTGTAAGAGATTTTCCTCATATACTCCTTGAGAATTGTTCCAGCGGCGGAGGAAGATTTGATCCCGGCATGCTTTATTACAGTCCTCAAATCTGGTGTTCCGATAATACGGATGCCATTGACCGCTTAAAGATCCAGGAGGGAACGGCGCTTATTTATCCGCTGTCCGCCATGGGAGCCCACATTGCAGACTGTCCCAGCCACTCCAATGGCCGGGTTACACCTTTTGCTACCAGAGGTTATGCTGCTTTAGCCGGAACCTTTGGCTACGAACTGGATATTACGAAAATACCGGAAGCCGACCGGAATATGATTCCGGAGCAGGTGGCTATGTACCATAAATACAATGATCTGGTACGGGAAGGAGATTATTACCGAATCGCCTCCTATCAGGAAAATCATGAATATGATTGCTGGAGCGTGGTGTCCAAGGATAAAAAAGAAGCCCTCGTGACCTTTATACAGGTTTCGGCAAGGCCTAATTATAGGATGAGGCGGATTTATTTGAAAGGTCTTCGGGAAGATACCCTGTACCGTGTGGAAGGCTCTGAGGAAATCTTAAGCGGCGGTGCCCTTATGTATGCCGGTATTAATATTGAAAATATGTGGGGAGATTATCTGGGCTGCCTGATCCATATTACAAAAACCTGAAAGTGAGAACTTCTATCAAAAGTAATTGAAAGATTATTAGGTTTAAGCGTGCAAGGATTGTAAAGAGTAAGGATTGTAAAGAGCAAGGTTTGTAAAGAGTAAGGTTTATAAAGAGCAAGGTGATCGGAATGTTTTCCGGATCAAATATGCGGTGTGAAATAAAATGAAAGGAATCAGGAACCGGTACATGGAAAGAAGGTAATGAAATGCTGGAAAGAATAACAGAATTGGATATAATCACGACTTTAATAAAACTGGTGCTGGCCTTATTATGCGGAGGCATTCTTGGTATCGAGCGCGGAAGGAAAAAAAGGCCGGCGGGCTTTCGTACCTATATGCTGGTTTGTTTGGGAGCCGCACTGGTTATGATGACGAATGAGTATATAAGCAGAATCTATGGAACGGTTGATCCGGCCAGGATGGGAGCCCAGGTAATTAGCGGAATCGGTTTTCTTGGAGCAGGAACCATTATAGTAACCGGAAATAACCGGGTAAAAGGGCTGACTACGGCTGCCGGATTGTGGGCGGCAGCCTGTATCGGCCTGGCGATTGGAATTGGTTACTACAGCGGGGCACTCATTGGCTGTGCCATGATCTTTGTGGCAATGGCAGCATTACATAATGTGGATGAACGGGTAATGGCGGATACGAAAGTATTAAACCTGTATGTGGAGTTAGAAAAGCTATCAAATGTAGGCAGGTTTATTGAATACATAAAGGAACAGAATATCCGGATCAGTGATCTTGAAATTGCGAGATCCAATTCTCTGGATGAAATTGGAATTGCCATTTTAATTACTCTGCGGCTGCCTAAAAAGCAGACCCATGCCACCATATTAAGCCTTTTAAATTGTGCGGAGGGTGTCCGTTTTATAGAAGAAGTCTGATTCAGAAAAAAAGCAGAAGGCCGGTTTGTATAACTGGTCTTCTGCTAAAGCTTCCTGTAATAGGGAGGGTTATTTTTTTCAGGAAGCTAGTGAGAATTATGAAGTGCATAATTCTCACCCTGATTTGAGGCAGTAAAACATCTGCACGCAGATGTTTTATGCCATGGGAGCTAGTGTGAATAGCCTCGCGAGATGCATGCGAGTCGTTGGAAGAATAGGAAAAAAGGCTATTCTTCACGGGTTATGCCCAAAAGGCATGGGAGCTATTGACAATAGGGGGTAATTCATTCAATAGCTCCTAATCCCTTGATCTAAACAATGCTTTATATCCATCCAATTTGTACATTGGCTGAAATCCTGTCTTTCATAACAAAACTTACATAATAATTTCTGATAACTGTACCGGGCGGTTTTCGTCCAGGGACTTTTTCGCTGCCTTTGCAATTAGTACGGGCTGAAGTCCGTCGTTGATGTCAACCGGAACCGCCGTATCATTTATAACTGCCTGTACAAATAAGGATACTTCTTTAGAGAAGGAGGCCATATAACGTTCCAGGAAGAAATACAGAGGCTTTTCACCGGTTACACCGGAAGCAGTACTGATTACGGCGGTGGAACCGGAATCGTTGGTAACGGCAACCTGTCCTTTTGAACCGAAAACTTCGGCACGCTGGTCATAACCATAGTCTGCCTTACGTGAGTTGTCAATTACCGCAAGAGCCCCGTTGGCAAGCTTCATCGTTATAATGGCGGTATCGATATCACCGGCTTCCTTAATTGCAGGGTTTACTAAAGAGGTACCGTTGGCATAGACTTCAACTACATCACTGGAGGTCAGATAACGTACCATATCAAAATCATGTATGGTCATATCTAAGAACATACCGCCGGATACTTTTACATATTCAACCGGAGGTGCATCCGGATCCCTTGAGGTTACCTTAACAATATGTACATCCCCGATTTTTCCTTCTGCTACAGCATTACGGACTGCTTCGAAGTTATGGTCAAAACGGCGGTTAAAACCTACCTGGAATTTTACGTTAGAACCTTTCAGTGCTTCCATTACTGCCTTGATTTTGGATAAATCCTGGGAGATGGGTTTTTCGCAGAAGACATGCTTGCCGGCCTTGATGGCTTCAATTGAAATATCTGCATGGGTATCTGTTGAAGAGCAGATTAAAACCGCATCAATTTCTTCATCTTTTAAAATATCCTTATAATCTGTATATACCTTCGGGATTCCAAGTGAATCCGCCCAGGATTTTATCGCATCATTCATAAAAGGGTCGGCAATTGCAGCAACCTGTGCCTCCTTTACATGATAGGTAATACTTTCACCATGTACTTTGCCGATTCTTCCGGCGCCGATAATACCGATATTTAACATAAGATCATATCCTTTCGTTTCATTTGGTATATTTTTGTTAACAATAAATAGATTATACCATGACAATATGGGAATATCAACAATAATATAACAAAAACATACGCAAAATATAACAAAAAATAATGATTTACA
>JAEZSL010000175.1 GCA_023443925.1 Bacillota bacterium
CCGGATGGCTATGCAGTTTTTATCCAACTGGTTTAATCACTTCCGCCAGACAAAGAATTTCCCCCTCTATACGGAAATCATCATGGGGGATAATGTCCGTATCAATAAGGACAGTAAAATTATAGAATGCCTCTTTCAGGGCGGCGCCGCGGTAGCGCGGGTATGGCTGGGAAGTACGGAGCACTATATTCTTCTGACTGATGTGGTAGGAGATTATATCTGCCTTTTTGATCCTTATGAATGGGATAAACCGGTGGACCAAACCAACGTTGTTAAGGTGAAAGACTGTCCGTGCAGAATGAACCGTAAAGTAAGAATGGATCTTATGAATGGGGTGGCGGAAGGTTATTATACCCTGGGTATCCCGGAGAAAAGGGAAATTATGCTCCTTTATAATGTAAATACCAGAAGAACCCCGGATAAATCCATAGAATATTTTATTTAATGAAAATGCTGGTTTAGGAATTTCCCGGGCCGAAATGAGAATAATTGTTACAGGATTATAAGAAAACAAAAAGATACTAATAATATAAATACATCAATCAATGGCGTTGTCAAAAAACTGGCAGCGTCTTCTTTTATTATATCGTTTAATAATATCTTAGTGTTAGACTTAATGCAGTTATTTAATATGTATATAGGCTATATGCATAATTAAGGCAATATGCTTTTAAACAATATGCATTTAAACAACATATGCATTAAGACTTATGCATAATTTAGACAATATGCGTTTAAACATTACACATTTAGCTATATGCATAATTTAGGCAATATGCATTTAAACATTACGCATTTAAACATTACGCATTTAGCTATATGCATAATTTAGACAATATGCTTTCTAAACATTATTCATTTAGAAAATATGCAGTTAACCTATATGCATTAGTCTATTAAAAAAATTTGCGAAAAAAATTTTGGAAAAAACTCTTTTATTATTATCCTGGCTGATTTTGGTTATATTATTCTTTTTAAAGGCTTATAAATTATATATGTATTGTTTACTGTTCATACTCTTGCCAAAAAGCAGCAGCGATGTGAAATAACACGCTTATTAGTGACGCGCAAACCGAAAAGCTGGAGTTTTTGGTGCGGCCATTCTCCGGATTTTTGTGACCTTCACTTCCCGGTACTCACAAAAAACACGCTCTGTATACAGGCAGTGAGCAGTTAGTATGGATTTTCAGATGGTTATAATAATAATACCTTGCATTTCTTTCATTATCATTTTAGAATATAATTATAAAGGAGATTTTTTGCATGAACATTCAGGCGGTTGTTAAAAAACAAAGGAAATATTTTGATTCCGGGGCGACAAAAGAGGTAGCCTTCCGTTTGTGGGCACTAAAAAAATTAAGAAGTGCTATTATAACCAACGAATCCAGGATTAAGGCGGCTCTTAAGAAAGATTTGAATAAATCGGAATTCGAGAGTTATATGACGGAGATTGGTATGGTTTTGGAGGAGCTAAGTACTTTGATAAAACATACCCCTAAGTGGGCGGCGGCTAAGTATGTCAGGACACCTCTTGCCCAATTTGCCGGAAGTAGTTTTATTTTGCCGGAACCTTACGGTGTGGTGCTGGTTATGTCACCATGGAATTATCCTTTTCAATTGAGTATAACGCCCCTGGTGGGAGCAATGGCAGCTGGAAACTGTGTTATTTTAAAACCTTCGGCTTACGCTCCGAATGTATCGCAGGTTATGGCAGATATCCTTTCCGAATGTTTTCCGCAAAAATATATCGCGGTAATACAGGGCGGCAGACAGGAGAACCAAGAGTTGCTGGAACAAAAATTTGACTATATCTTCTTTACCGGCGGAGCCGAAGTGGGAAAGCTGGTAATGGAGAAAGCTTCAAGGTTCTTAACACCGGTAAGTCTGGAGCTTGGCGGAAAGAGTCCCTGTATTGTTGATAAAACTGCGGATCTTAATCTGGCAGCCAGGCGAATTGTCTTCGGCAAGTTTTTAAACTCCGGCCAGACCTGTGTGGCACCGGATTATTTGTATGTCCATGAAACAGTTAAAAAAGAACTGATAATATATCTTAAAAAATACATTTTTGAATTCTTTGGGAGCCATCCTCTTAAGAATCCGGACTATCCGAAAATTATTAATGAGAAGCACTTTAACCGTATTATGGGGCTGTTAGAAGGAGAAAGAATACTGGAAGGCGGTTACGGCTGGGGTAACGGCGGTGACAGCCAGGGCAGAGCCGCAGACAGCGTGGACGATTCGATTCCTTACCGGATTGCTCCAACTATCATAGACCGGGTTACCATAGATTCTGCCATAATGCAGGAAGAGATATTCGGCCCGGTACTTCCGGTTATGACCTTCAAACATATAAAAGAAGTGGCCGGGTATGTAAATAGTAAACCGAAACCACTTGCTTTGTATCTGTTTACTGCCGATAAAAGGATAGAAAACTATATTCTGAAAAACATATCCTTCGGCGGCGGATGCATTAATGATACGATTATCCATCTGGCTAATTCCAAACTGGGTTTCGGAGGAGTAGGAGAAAGCGGCATGGGAAGTTATCACGGCAAGTACAGCTTTGATACCTTCAGCCATAAGAAAAGTATCATAAAGAAAGCCAATTGGATTGATCTGCCTATGAGATATCATCCATATTCGAAAGAGAAGGAAAAACTGGTGCGGTTTTTCTTAAAATAAAAATTGTAATTTAAGCCAAAGCCCCGGCGGCTTTAGGGAAAGGAGATATAATGGAATTTAAACATGACAGTAATCGTATCTATCTGGAGGACCAGGATGGGAAACTCATCGCCGAGGTAACCTTCCCGGCTGTTTCAGAATCCGTTGTGAACATCAACCATACCTTCGTTGATGATTCCTTAAGAGGGCAGGGAATTGCCGGAAAGCTAATGGAGGAAGTTGTAAAACAGCTTCAGGCAGAAAATAAGAAGGCCTATCTGACTTGTTCTTATGCAGTTATGTGGTTTGGGAAGAATAAACAATACAGTGACCTCGTATCTTCAATGGGATAAGAGAAACTGTAATACATCTGTGAACAGATGTGTTATGCAAGGGGAATAATTATGAATATTCAAATTTTTGGTAAGTCAAAATGTTTTGATACAAAAAAAGCGGAACGTTATTTTAAAGAAAGACGAATTAAGTACCAGCTCATTGATCTGGGGAAATACGGCATGAGCCTGGGAGAATATAAAAGCGTGAAGACTGCGGTAGGCGGCATGAAAAAGCTCATGAATGAAAATTCCAGGGAATATGAAGAAAATTATGTAAAATATCTGTCCGAGGATGCGGATAAAGAAGAAAAGCTTCTGGAGCATCCGGGTATGTTCCAGACCCCCATTGTCCGTAACGGAAGGCAGGCTACGGTAGGGTACCAGCCGGATGTCTGGAAAGAATGGGTTTAATACATGAACATGAATCTGGAGTATTATAAGATATTCTATTATATTGCCAAGACCGGAAGTTTTACAAAGGCTGCGGAAGAGCTGTGTATATCCCAGCCTGCTGTGAGCCAGGGCATTAAGCTTTTGGAAACCGGTTTGGGCAGTCATTTGTTTATACGTACCCAGAAAGGCGTAAAGCTGACACCGGAGGGGGAGGTCTTATATTCCTACATAGCCAGGGGGTATGAGACCATCCTCTTAGGTGAAACGAAATTCAAGAAGATGATTGATCTGGAGAACGGTGAGATTCGAATCGGCGCAAGCGATATGACGCTTCAGTTCTATCTTCTTTCCTTTCTGGAAGCTTTTCATATGAAATATCCCGGCATTAAAGTTACGGTAACCAATGCACCGACTCCGGAAACCCTGGAATACCTGTATGAAGGCAGGATTGATTTCGGGGTTGTAAGCGCGCCTTTTTACGCCAGGTCAGAAATTAATTCCAGGGAAGTAAAAGAAGTGGAGGACGTATTTATTGCCGGCAGCAGATTTAAGAACTTAGAAGGAAAGCTGTTAGAATACTCTGATTTGGAAATGCTTCCGATTATCTGTCTTGAGTGTAATACCAGCACCAGAATGTATATAGATGAAATTATGAAAAATAACGGGGTGGTACTAAAACCGGAGTTTGAATTGGCAACCAGTGATATGATCGTGCAGTTTACCCTAAGAAATTTGGGAATCGGTTCTGTGGTGCGCTGCTTTGCAGAGAAGTTTCTAGCCTCCGGTGAATTATTTGAACTGAAATTCAGAAAACAGATACCAACACGGAATTTTTGTATCATAACCAGTGATAAGAATCCCATCTCTACTGCGGCGAAGGAATTGCTGGAGATGATGAAATAAAGACGGTTTGAAATATTTAAGGGCAAATTACAGTTAAAAGTTTTTTACGAGGGTCTTTACTTAATATTCAGTTTATTTGTTAAATATCGTTAAGGAAAGGCGCCATATTATATGTAAGTGAAATTTTGCATATGAAGGGTCGTCCCATGTGATGCTTTCCTTTTGTAAAAATTGTTTCAAATACTATTCTATGGTGGTATGGTATCCCAGAACTGTCTGGGAGATGCAGCGGGTATAAATATGAGTAATTGGTTTACAGTTGAAAAAATAGATGAAATAACCTTTGCCATCAGTGAGTATGGGCATCGGGAAAAGGCGCATTCCTATCTTTTAACCGGCAGCACCTGCGCTTTGTTAATTGATACCGGTTTGGGAATCGGGAATATCAAGGCGGTGGTCAACCGTTTAACAGATCTGCCTGTAAAAGTTGTAACGACCCATGCCCATTGGGATCATATAGGCGGACATGCCTTATTTACGGATATAGCTGTTCACAAAGAGGATGCAGGCTGGCTGGAAAAGGGTTTGCCGATTCCCGAACCGGTAATTAAAAATTACGTAACGGAAGGAATTTGCTCTTTGGATATTCCGGAGGATTTTGATATAAGACACTATAAGGTTTATACCGGCAGTCCTTCCAGGGTGCTTAAAGACGATGATATAATTGATATTGGAAACCGGGAGCTTCGGGTTATACATACCCCCGGACATTCTCCGGGACATATCTGTCTTTTGGAGGAAGAGAAAGGCTATTTATTTACCGGGGACTTAATATATAAAGGAACTTTATATGCATTTTATCCCAGCACAAATCCCTTGCAGTTTAAGCAATCTGTTGATAAAATAAACTGTCTTAAGCATCTCAATAAAATATTACCGGCTCATAATGATTTAGAGGTGAATCCGGATTTCCTGCAAAAAGTAAAGGTCGGGTTTGAAGATATTGAAAACCAGGGACTGTTAAAGCAGGGCAGCGGGACATTTTCATTTGATGAATTTAAGATACAGATATAAATTATTTAATTTTTTGAAAAACTCTGTTTGGTGTAAAGGGATAAATAAGCAGAGCGATACAGTTGTAGAAAGAGAAGTACTTTCAGGGTTTTCTGCAAGTGTACAGGATACATACCCCTTAGCAGCGGTGCCGGGGAATCATTACGGATAGACAATATGATAAGTAATAGGCTATTATCTCGGTTCTCATAACAAAGAAGTTCGAGATGAGTGTCTGATTTGTATGCGTGCCAAAGCACGCGGATAGGAGTAAAGATGAAACGTATAGCAAAATTCCACAAAGTTAGTATGACTCAGTTTCAAAAGGATTGGACAGATACATTTCCAGGTTCAGAAGTTGAGGATATTAAAGTAATTTATGAAGGTATAACATTACCAAGACGTGCCACCACAGGCTCGGCTGGTTATGATTTTAACAGTCCCCTTGCCATTACCTTAAAGCCCGGCAGCGAAATTAAGATTCCTACGGGTATCCGTGTGGAGATGGAAGAAGGCTGGGTATTAAAATGTTACCCCAGAAGCGGTCTGGGATTTAAATTCCGACTCCAGATGAACAATACGGTGGGTATTATCGACAGTGATTATTTTTACTCCGATAATGAGGGCCATATTTTTGCCAAGGTTACCAATGACACCAGAGAAGACAAAACCGTTGAAATTCAGGCAGGAACCGGCTTTATGCAGGGAATCTTTGTAGAATACGGCATTACCGTAGATGATGAAGTGGAGACTGTAAGAAACGGCGGGTTCGGCAGTACCACAAAGTAAGAGGTATGGCTGTTTATAACGAATAATTTGTTTCAGAATTAAATAGAAGAATTAATTCGTATGGAGAGAAGCTTGAAATGAACGGAAATTGTACATTTCAAGCTTCTTCTTCCTGTATGCTATGGATGTGCAGCTGCCTACAGGTTATCCGGTATCAGCTTTTCAATCTCATACTGGGAATTAATAAGCAGCCACAGCTGTTCATAAAAAACCATTATATTCCATACAGTAATACCGCTAAGTCCGTATTCTGATATTAAGTCAGTTAAACCAGTTATGGTTCTGGCATCTAAAAAACGGACGATATGCTCGGCAGGTTTATCTATACTGTACTCGTTATAGTAGAAATAAGGGGTCTGAGAGATTTCATCAAATTCGATCTCTGCACCTTCATCATCTGCTAATGTTAAGGCAGCGTTTATGGTGAGGGAATTGGCTGCTGTGTAACCCTGAATATAGGGAAGTTCCCAATCATATCCGATAACAGGTAGTCCCATATTTATTATTTCACCGGAAACCTGGGATATGGTATCCGTGATGAACCGCCGTAGGGCGGAGATAGAAATAACCGGCAAGGGCGGTCCATAATTGGTTCCCCAGATCAGGCTGAGAAAGGTAATGGCATTAACCGGCTGACTGATCAGCGAATAATTTATCACCTCAGTATAAATCTCACTTCCGTTGAAATTGATTTGCGGATTAATCGTTATCATCAGCAAATAACCCTCCCGGCTTAAGTATTCTGAAATCTTGAAAGTAAAATTATCGTACAATACTTTATTTGTGGAATTCATATAGTGATAAAATATATTAATTCCATAAAAACCTTTTTCTCTTAAAATTGTCAGCATCTCGTTTATAAATGTATTCTGTAATTTCTCATTGGTTAGTATATCCAGGGCTATTTGGGGATTTGGTTCTCCCTGGATAGTCAGGGTGGTTAAGAGCATAAGCGGAATGGTGCCGTATTCCTTTGCAACACGAATTATTTCGGAATCATCATAATAACTGATGATGGTCCCTTCTCCCGTAGCCCTGTAATTATAGATGGACAGGTAGGTTAGATAAGGCAGGGTTTTTCTCAGAGCATCCGGATTAATATATTGATAGGCAATTCCATTGGTACTCATTCTTCTTCCAGTGTCGTAACTTATAATAATGGTCTCCCCTGGATAGATGTACGTCCGGTCGGATAAAAACGGATTGTTTCTTAGAAGCTGCAGTATGGACACTCCGTATGCATTCGTTATGCCCTCTATGGTATCCCCTTCCGCTACTGTATGTGTCTGTTTTGGATACACGATAACAATTGTTTGTCCGGGAACCAGAGAAGAGGGATTGAGCAGGCCGTTATTTCGAATTATACTGTTTACGGAAACACCGTAATAAGCAGCAATGGAATCAAGATTTTCAGTTGGTTGTACTATATGAATATACAAGATTACCCCTCAAATTAATTACTTGGTATATTATATTAAAATACCTTCAGATATATTTTAAGGAATATTTATTTGCCATATTGAATTCCGATTTTATTTATAGGGTAACTTATTTGTCTTTATATTGATACTTTGCCGGATATATATTATTATAGTATTAGGGAGCAGGCGGGCAATAGCTTTCGGATTGAGAAATAGATGAGATAGTATTTATGGGTCGGAAAACCACCAGCATTATTTTTTATAGGTTACCTATATTCCTGGAAAATTGGAAAACGTATTATTCAAACGAACGTATCATTCTGTCAGAAGTGAAAGGGGTAGATTCTCTTATGGATAATATAAAATGGTTGTTTTTTGATGTCGGGTATACACTTATTAATGAAGATAAATGCCATGAGAAGCGGATCCAAAATACCGTAAAGCGGTTTCAGAGCAGCAGCGGAATTACCTATGAAAGCTGTTATGACGCAATGGTGAAGGCTTCCAGGGAGTACAAGCCTCCTTATCTTACAGCGCTTAAAACCTTTGGAATTGAGTATTATGAGCCATACGATAAGGAATTGGAAGAGCCTTATGAACAGGCGGGAAGTGTACTTAAGGAGCTGCATAAACGCTACAAAATCGGTGTCATAGCAAATCAGTCGGCAGGAACTGCCGGGAGACTTATGGATTTCGGATTAATGGATTTTATAGATCTGGTGATGTCTTCGGCAGAAGAAGGTCTTGCAAAACCGGATATCCATTTTTTTAAAGAAGCCCTGCAAAGGGCTGGCTGTACAGCCGGGAATACGGTTATGATAGGGGATCGGTTGGATAATGATATATTTCCAGCAAAACGAGTCGGAATGGCAACAATCTGGATAAAACAAGGGTTTGGAGGCAAACAGATTCCTATATCCGAGGCTTATATACCCGATTATATCATAACTGACTTATCGGAGCTGACGAAGATGTTTTGAAGTTTAAAGCCGGACAGAAGGAATTTAATAAAATATGGCGGCAGCAGATAAGGGTAAAGATACTGGAATTATAAAACCGTTACAGAAAGGAAAAAGGATTGAATGAACATACTTGTAAGTGCCTGCCTGTTAGGAGTAGACTGCAGATACTGCGGTACGGGGCTTCCTAACGAAGCAGTGCTGAAACTGAGAAATAACCATAACTTAATTCCGGTCTGTCCGGAGCAGCTGGGAGGACTTACGACCCCCAGAATCCCGGTGGAATTAAAGGATGGTAAGGCAATTAATAAAGAGAATAACGATGTAACCAAGCAGTTTCAAAAGGGAGCGGAAGAAGCTTTAAAAATAGCCAGATTGCTAGACTGTACTACCGCAATTTTAAAAAGCAACAGTCCCTCCTGCGGTTACGGTAAAATTTATAACGGAACGTTTGAAGGAGTTCTGATAGACGGCAATGGGATTACCGCTGCGAAGCTTGCGGAAAACGAGATTAAGGTTATGACGGAAAAAGATATATAAGGGTAGAATTTATAAAGGATAAGATTTATAGAGTATTGGATTTATAAAGTATAGAACTTATAAAGAATAAGATTTACGAAGAAAAGGATTTATTCAGGATAGGACTTGTCGGTATTGGAATACTAAGTTTTAAAGAAGGAGGTTTTTCATATGAAGCTGAGTTTTGCTATTGTTATGGCTCTTTTGCTTTGTACGGGCTGCGATGTTATAAGAGGTACTGATTCAGGTACAGTTTTAAACGGTATCGTAATATCAAAAAGCGAATCCGGTCTGCTGGTAGCGGCAGCGGATAAAGACAGTGGATTGGCTTCCTTTGATCCGGTTTCCGTCCATTATGATAAAGCTTCAGACCTGGAGGTTACTCTTGGCGCCATAGTTAAAATAAACTTTGACGGCAGAATAGCGGAGTCTTATCCGGGACAGATCTGGGCGGATAAGGTTAAAGTTGTGGAAAAGGTTAAGGATAACAACTGGCCTCCCACGGCTTCTCTCTCAAAAGATTACAGCAGTGAGAGTGCCATAGCTGATAATTGTTATGTCATTGGGCTTGCTGGGATAGTATCAGAAGATTTATTATACCGTTTTGCGGACAATACGAAAAATGGTATGGCAGGTTATTTAAGAAAGGTAGTCTATACGATTGAAGGAGATCCGATTATTACGGATTTTGTTTATGACGGTAATAAATACTTTGTTATAAACGACATTTCCAGGGATGCTTATGCAGGCAGTGGCAGTAAGCTGATTAAAAAGGAATACAGTTATATCAATACCTATGAAAGAGATAATAAAAAAGTGATTTACCTGTCAGACAGAGCGGCTACAGATGAAGAATATGAGCAATTCGTGGCAGGCAGCGAATCTAAGGATTTACCGGATATTTACACTTTAAACTACTAAAGGTCTGTCATAAGCTTACGTTATGGAGTTTATAAATAATATTGATTTTACTTATATATATCTTTCGCTTATAATAAGAAAGTAATAAGGCATTGTAGCAGGTTTTGTTACAATGCCGTTTTTTTGAAAATCAAGAATATTGCTGCAGGTTAGCGAAAATACTTTGTATGTAATATTCTTAAGACTGAATGAAAACAGGAGGAATTTGGTATGGTAAAAGCAATAGTAGGCGCTAACTGGGGCGACGAAGGAAAAGGCAAAATTACTGATATGTTAGGTCAGGAAGCTGACATTATCGTAAGATTCCAGGGCGGAAGCAATGCAGGACATACGATCATCAATAAATATGGCAAGTTTGCCCTGCACCTGCTGCCTTCCGGCGTATTCTACGATCACACGACAAGCATTATCGGAAACGGTGTAGCCCTTAATATTCCATATTTATTTAACGAGATCAAATCCATCGTAGACCGGGGTGTTCCCGCACCTAAGATTTTAGTATCTGACCGGGCGCAGATTATGATGCCGTACCATATTCTCTTTGATCAATATGAAGAAGAAAGACTTGGCGGAAAATCCTTCGGTTCCACTAAATCCGGTATCGCACCTTTTTATTCCGATAAATATGCCAAGATTGGTTTCCAGGTATCCGAGCTTTTTGATGCCGAGGCACTGAGAGAAAAAGTAGAACGTATCTGCGAAATGAAAAATATCATACTGGAACATATGTATCACAAGCCTTTAATTAATCCCGATGAATTATATAATTTGCTGTTGGATTATAAAAAGATGGTGGAACCTTATGTTTGTGATGTGGCAGCCTATCTGCACCAGGCTATCAAAGAAGGTAAAAAAGTACTGTTAGAAGGTCAGTTAGGTGCCTTAAAAGATCCGGATTTTGGTATCTATCCCATGGTTACTTCTTCCTCCACCTTAGCCGCTTACGGAGCCATCGGCGCAGGTATTCCGGCTTATGAAATAAAAGAAATTATCGCAGTAGCCAAGGCTTATTCCAGTGCGGTAGGCGCAGGAGAATTCGTCAGTGAGATCTTCGGGGAAGAAGCAGATGAATTAAGAAGACGCGGCGGTGACGGCGGTGAATACGGTGCGACTACCGGAAGACCCAGACGTATGGGCTGGTTTGATGCCGTTGCAACCAGATACGGCTGCAGAATGCAGGGTGCTACGGAAGTAGCTTTAACGGTTCTGGATGTGCTGGGATATCTGGAGGAACTGCCGGTTTGTGTTGGTTATGAAATTGACGGAACCGTAACAAAAGATTTCCCCACCACTGTAAAACTGGCTAAGGCAAAACCTGTTTATGAAGTACTGCCGGGCTGGAAGCAGGAGATCCGCGGAATTAAAAAATATGAAGACCTTCCTGAGAACTGCAGAAAAT
Organism: Bacillota bacterium; assembly: GCA_023443925.1. The sequence continues at coordinate 11,294 of JAEZSL010000175.1, forward strand.
ACATTGAATTTATTGAAAAACAATTAGAAGTACCCATTACCATGGTTTCTAACGGACCGGGCAGGGACGAAATAATCTTACGTTAATTATTCCAAGTATTGTGATATATTGTATATAGGAAGCATCAACTCCGAAGAAGCACCAGAAGAATAGAACCTTTTATTCTTCCGGTGTTTTTTGCGTTGCTTTAACGGTTTGTTTCTTTACTTAGGGAATTCGGAATTGTAATTAGTACTTGTCATTGGCACTGTCTTCAGCCGCTCTGTAATAATATTTTACTAATCTAAAAAATGTATATATAATAGAATCATATGTTTAATTTACACTTAAGTTCTGTTTTTTGACCTTTATGAATTAAATAAAACCGGATTATTTATCATAGAAACGGACAAGTAATAACAAGTAAAAACTGATATAGTAAATCCAGATAGGGGTGATTCTTATTTGGGCAGTACCGCAAGCAGGCTTGCAGTATGCATGGACTTTAGTGTGAATAGCCTCGCGAAATGCATGCGAGTCATTAGAAGAATAGCAAAAGAGGCTATTCTTCACGATTTATGCCCAAAAAGCATGGGCGTTAGTGTTAAATAAAATACATTTCACACTCTGATTTGAGGCAGTGGGAAGGGAGCTAGTATGAGTTGGATTAATAAAATTCAGGAAGCAATTAATTATATTGAAAATAACCTTCTGGAGAACATTACAATTGAAAGTGTAGGAAAAGAAATTAATTATGCACCATCTTCCTTTCAAAATCTTTTTAGTGCGGTAACAGGTTATTCCATCGGGGAATATATAAGATTTCGCAGGCTATCCTGTGCAGCAGAAGAGCTTGCCGAGAATAAGCTTTCCGTAACTGAGATTTCTTTTAAATATGGGTACGAAACTGTCGAGGCATTTTCAAAGGCCTTTAAAAGATTGTTTCATTGTTCACCCTCCAAACATGCCAGGGTAAATGCAAATTATCCGAAATTTACTCCTATCAATATTGATTTCAGAATATATGGAGGTTTTTGTATGGCAAAGAATTTTATACCCGGACTTTTAAAGGTGGATTGGAGCGATACCAATAGACAGAATGAATTTGTGAACAGTGTCGTATCCGCACTTAATGCAATCGGTGAACAGCTTGATTATGATTATGTATGTGCAATATCAGGAAGTGCTTTTCGCACCTCATTTTCCATGCCTTCTTCGGAAGAATGGAACCATGGCAATTATCATGTAATACACACACCTGCTATTATTGAGCATACCTTTAAAATGCTGGGATATAAAGTTACACATCATATCCGCGGGGACTATGAAAAGGATAAGAGGCTCATTGTTGACAGCATAGACCGGGGTATGCCGGTTATTACGCTGGAAGGAGTAATTAATTGCTCCGATGCTTGTGTTATTTCCGGTTATGATAACGA
>JAEZSL010000224.1 GCA_023443925.1 Bacillota bacterium
GTATCACCACTAATTATAGCAGCGTTAATGGAATCAATACCCATCAGACCTGATATCGAGGTCTTTGTAAAATGCATCTTATAATATTCATTTAAATCCAGATTAAATTTAATGGATAGTTGATGTAGGATATGTATGGAGGGTTCAGAAATACCCTTTTCAATGCGGTAGATCTGTTTTGGAGTACAGATATTTTGAGCGAGCTTATCCCTGGACATGCTATATTTTTTTCTTAGTTCCTGTAGTAAAAAACCAAAATGTTCATATTCCATAAGTATCACCTTTAGTATTATAATTAATTATAATGATGCTTTGCTCCCTGACGGGACTTAACAGTATTGTATGATATGAATTAAAGCTAAATTAGTTTTTTTATCTCATGTCAGTAATTTGTAAAAGTCGGCTCTCATTAAGCTTTCTAATTCCGTTAATTCTGTTGTATTATTTGATATTTTATAAAGTGATAAAATATAGTTATAATATTCACGGGCTTCAACATATCTTTCTTCATGATATAAGATTTTTAACTTCATAAAAAAGAGGTCAGTAAGATGTCTTGAATTATACTCTTTTAAGGAATATGCGATGCCTTTTTCAATTAAGATTAGAGCCTGTTCTATCTGTCCTTGGTCGTATAATTGGAAACCCATATTATATAATGCTACCAGATATGCTTTCTTCGAAAATTCTGAAATATGTAAGAACGAGATAGAAGTATTTAGTACAGAAGCTTCTAATACAGCAAGCAGGCCCTTAAGAACTTTCATACCGTTATTATCATCATTCATAGCAAAGAAGTTCTGACTTATACAATTCAATAGGGTAATCCCGACATTTGAATATATATTATCTGATATATTTTCTATAGAAAATGAAGGATATTCATTTAGTATACCTTTATAACAGTATTCCAGGGACATATTGTAATTATTATCCAACAAGGCGGAGCATAATGCTTTGCCATAATAAATGTGCTGAAGATTCTCGCCTTTCTTAAAATCTTTATGGTTTTCGTAGTTCTCGATTAAAGATCTTAATAGGTTCATATCGCCACAAATTAGAGCTGCATTAATAGAATTAATTCCTATGAGACCTGATATTGTGTTTGTCGTAAAATGCATTCTATAATATTCATTTAAATCCAGATTAATTTTTTTGGATAATTGATGTAATATATAAATGGAGGGTTCAGAAATACCCTTTTCAATTCGGTATATTTGTTTTGGGGTACAGATATTTTGAGCAAGCTTATCCCTGGACATATTATATTTTTTTCTTAATTCCTGAAGTAAGATACCAAAATGTTCATATTCCATAATCGTCACCTTTAGTAGGATAAAAAATTAATAATAGCTGCTATGAAAATATAGGTCTTTTGCTTAGACTGTTATAGCCCTCCTAGCTGGCCTATTCAATTAAGTATTCAATTAAATAATAAGCTTAAAAAGGGTATAGTTGTCACTAATTTAGACATTGATTTCCGGGTAATCAGTCAAATTATCTATGTCATCTCTAGTAATAGGATTATTGGTTAATTTTGTTAGCAAATAAGAATAGTTATAATATTCCCGTGCTTCCTTATAATTTTGTTTACTGTATAATATTTTGAATTTCATATAAAGTAGACCAGGAAGATGCCTCATATTATATTCCTTTAAAGAATATGCGATACCTTTATCTACATAAATCTGGGTTTTTTTATAATATCACCATTTTCAAATAAATGACAACTCATATTATATAATATCAATTGATATATTTTCTTCGAAAATTCAGAAGTTTGAAACAATGGAAGAGAGGAATTAATAACATAAGCCTCTAAAACAGTAAGAATCCCAGATAGTACTTTCATACCGTCATTATACTCACCCATAGCAAAAAGATTCTGGCTAATACAATTTAATAAAGTAATGCCTACATTTGAATACATGTACTGAGAAACTTTGTTAATATCAAAATCAGGGCATTCTACCTTAATACCTTTATAGCTATATTTCAGGGAAGTTATATAATCCTTATCTAACAAGGCAGAGCAAAGTGCTTTACTATAATATATATGCTGGAGGTTTACCCCTTTTTTAAAATCCGTTAAACCTTCATATTTACTAACAATAGATTTTAATAATTGATAATCGCCTCTCTCAATCGCCGAATTTATGTTATTAATACCTTCTAATCCAATAATAGTATTACTGGTAAAGTGCATTTTATAGTACTCATTTAAGTCCTGATTAAATTTAACAGAAAGTTGATGCAATATATAGATAGAAGGCTCCGAAAGCCCCTTTTCAATCCGGTATATCTGCTTTGGGGTACAGATATTTTGAGCAAGTTTATCCCTGGACATATTATATTTAGTTCTTAATTCTTGGAGTAAGATACCAAAATGTTCATATTCCATAATTGTCACCTTTAGTAAAATATTTAAAAGAATAATAATTGCGCCTCATAGCCGGGCCGGATTGTGTAAAATGACTGTAAATAGGAGGTTTAAGCAAAAACCTCAGGGTAATCAGTTTTGTTTAGGTTATTTATGTCATTTAAGGTAGTAGCATTATTGGTTAATTTTGATAGCATAAAAGAATGGTTATAATATTCCCGTGCTTCCTTATAGTTTTGCTCACTGTATAGTATTTTAAACTTCATGTAAAGCAAAGCAGGAAGGTGTCTCATATTATATTCCTTTAAAGTATGAGCAATACCTTTATCTACATAAGTACGGGCGTTTAAAATATCACCTTTTTCAAATAAATGACAACTCACATTGTATAATATACCTTGGTATATTTTCTTCGAAAATTCAGAAGTATGAAACAATGGAAGAGAGGAATTAATAACATAAGCCTCTAAAACAGTGAGAATCCCAGATAATACCTTCATACCGTCATCATACTTACCCATAACAAAAAGATTTTGGCTAATACAATTTAATAAAGAAATGCCGATATTTGAGTATATATTATGATCAACTGTTTTTATATTAAAATCAGGACATTCTATCTTAATACCTTTATAGCAATAATCAAGGGAAGTTATGTAATCATTATCCAATATGGCAGAACATAGTGCTTTGCTATAGTAAATATGCTGTAGATTTTCACCTTTTTTAAAATCCTCTAATTTTTCATATTTATTAACCATAGATTTAATTAATAGAATATTTTCTTGTTCAATAGCCGAGTTGAGGGAATTAATACCTTCTAATCCCAATAGGGTATTACTGGTAAAGTGCATTTTATAATACTCATTTAAATCCAGATTAAATTTAATAGAAAGCTGATGCAATATATAGATAGAGGGTTCCGAAACACCTTTTTCAATCCGGTATATCTGCTTTGGAGTACAGATATTTAGAGCAAGCTTATCCCTCGACATATTATATTTTGTTCTTAACTCTTGAAGTAAAACACCAAAATGCTCATATTCCATCTAAAACACCTCATTTAACTAATACTATTCTTCAAATATTTCAGGATAATTTGAATTCTCCAATTCTGACAACGCCGCTTCTTGATTAGTTAATTTGTATAGTGAGACGATATGGTTATAGTATTCTCTTGCTTCCGTATATTCCTGCTCACTATATAATATTCTAAATTTAAGAAGTAATAAGTTGGGAAGATATTCCAAGTTATATACTTTAACAGAAAAATCAATCCCTTTTTCCACATAAGTTAAAGCTTTTTTAGTTTCACCATGTTCAAATAAATGATTACCCAAATTGTGCAATGTTACCTGATATATTCTTTGAGAAAAAAGAGATGCCTTAAACATAGGATATGGAGAATTTACTACAAAAGTCTCTAATAATGTGAGTATTTCGCTAAGCACTTTCATACCATCATTATACTGTTCCAATGCAAAATAATTCTGACTGATACAATTTAAGAGTGAAATACCAATATTAGAATACATATTTTTAGATATTACATATATAGTGAACGAGGGACATTCTAAACGGAGACCTTTAATACAATAGTCTAAGGAAGCGTTGTAATCATTATTCAACAAAGCGGAGCAAAGCGCTTTTCCATAGTATATTAACTGGAGATTTTCTCCCTTTTTAAAATCTTCCAGCTTTTCATATTTTAATACTAAAGAATTTAATAATGGTAAGTCTCCAATATGTATAGCATTACTTATAGATTTAGCTCCCTCTAAGCCTACCAAAGTATTACTGGTGAAATGCATCTTATAGTATTCATTTAAATCCAGGTTAAACTTAATGGATAGCTGATGTAAAAGATAGATAGAAGGCTCTGATTCTCCCTTCTCAATTCGGTATATCTGCTTTGGAGTACATATATTCTGAGCCAGCTTTTCTCTGGACATTTTATATTTTGTTCTTAGTTCTTGAAGTAAATAACCAAAATGTTCATATTCCATATTAACCACCTCATGAGAAGCTATTAGAATTCTAAGTGTTATTATAAATATTTATGTAACTTTCATATGGACATAAATGTCTATTTATTTTTGATGCAATTACAGATATAATAAAAATAAACATTTATTATATAATTTTTTACTTGAAGTATAAATATAATATGTTAGATTTAAATCAACAGATTTTGTACTTGGTTGGATTACGTAATCCTAAGTATAATGAAAGATAATTAATATTGTTACTAATTAAACAAATTTACGGATTTTGTTCCTTAAATAGTTCAGGGTAATCTATATCTGCTGTATCTACTAATTCTTCTAATAGGGTTGTTTTATTAGCTATTTTGGATAGATAAACAGCGCGGTTATAGTATTCCCTGGCCTCCTCATATTTTTTCTCACTATAAAGGATTTTAAATTTCATAAAAACCAGGTTGGGCAGATATCGTAAATTATATTCCTTTAATGAAAATTCGATTCCCAGTTCCAAATAATTTAGTGCCTTTTTAGTATCACCATGTTCAAATAATCGAACTCCAAGGTTATATAATACTCCCTGGTATGTTTTCCTGGAAAATTGTGAGGATTTAAATAGTGGATAAGGGGAATTGATTGCATAAATTTCCAATATTGTCAAAAGTTCGGTAAGCACCTGCATACCCTTATTAAATTCCTCCATCGCAAAAAAATTTTGAGCTATGCAATTGAGTAGTGATATGCCGACATTGGAATACATATTTTTAGAAATCTTATCTAAATCAAAAGCAGGATATTCCACATGAATACCTTTATAACAGTATTCAAGGGAGGTTTTATAGTCATTATCTAATAAAGCACAGCATAGTGCTTTGCCAAAGTATATGTGTTGAAGATTTTCACCTTTTTTAAAGTCTTCCAGATCTTCATATTTATTAATTATTGATCTTAATAATGGCATATCACCACTTTCTATAGCGGAATTAATATTATTAATACCTTCCAGTCCTGTGATGGTAATATTGGTAAAATACATTTTAAAATAATCATTTAAATCCAAGTTAAACTTGATAGATAATTGATTTATAAGGTATAAAGAAGGTTCATAGACCCCTTTCTCAATTCGATAGATTTGTTTTGGTGTGCAGATACCCTGAGCCAGTTGTTCTCTGGTCATATTACGTGACAGTCTTAATTCTTGTAGAAACTCTCCAAAATGTTCATAATTCATCATAGGTAATCACCTGACTTTTGATGGACGCAAGCGTCCATTTATTCGTTATAAAAATAATGTTATAATTTAGTCATAAATTTGAAAGAAGAGGATAAATAATTGAGAAAATTTATTACTAAATTTCGTTACTGGCTTGCTTTACTTGTTATCGTCTTAACAATTTCAAATGTAACTGTATCAACTAACCAGATCAATCCATCCGATAACATGCAAGCTTTAGGTACTGGTGCCGTATGGGGGTTTGAAACTAATTAATACCATATTATAACATATCTTGCATAAAATTACAAATATGTTATGATAAAATTTAACAAAATCTGCTAAAATTTTAACTATTTAGCAGAAATCTATAAATAAGAGGTGAGGTGAAGAAAGAGAAATTATTATTATTGCTCACTTAGAAGTATTCAATCTAATGGCAAGTACATACTGAAATGCTCTTAAACTTTAATTTAGGGTAAATTCATTTAAAAATTTTATTAAAACTTTGAGGGGAGTTAACATAAAATTTTTACCATAAGTATTAAATCATACTAGCAAACCTGTCGAAAGGCAGTGACGCAAAACTAAAGGGCCTAATCAATCAGGTATGGCAGCCAGTTGCAATATGGTTAATGTATGCTGATTTGAATTAAAACGACAAAAGCAGAGGTATTTTTAAGCTTGTGTCTGTATAAAGTGAGGTTTTTATGGACGAAATAAAAGGTTGTTCAGGATTAACAGTGGGCGATAATGAAACGTTAAGTAAATTCAAGGATCGTTACAGTATAGTAATTGAACAGACCAATGTATACATTTTTGATCTGAATCTGATCGATCACGAGATTTACGTATCGGATAATTTCCTTGAACATACCGGAACCGAAAACCGAAAGCAGGCCATTTTAAAGCAGATGATATCATCAAAAGATGTTCATCCGGATGATTTGGACAAGTTTAAGAGCTATGTAAGACTTAGCAGTTCAGGTATGGTAATGGATTCTATCACCTATCGGCGGAAGAATCCGGACGGCAGCTATATCTGGATAAGAAGTAACAAAAAGAATATTTTTAATGAGTATGGTAAATTAATCCGTGTCTTAGGGACGGCACAGGATGTCAGCGCAGAGATGGAACTGTACGAACGGATAAAAAACAGGGACGACAGGGATATCTTAACAGATATCCCTAATCTATCCGCATTTACCATCAAAGCGCAAGCAACAATCAGGGAAAACAGGGATAAAAATTATGCGATAGTTGTTTTTGATATTGATAAGTTTCGGATCATTAATGATTTATATGGTTCGAAAGAAGGTGACGGAGTATTAAGATATATTGGTTATATACTAAAGACCAAGATCAGTGAATCCGGCTTATGCTGCAGAATGTACGCCGATAATTTTGCAATTCTGACGGAGTATGAAAGTGATTCGGACTTTAGTAAGATAACGGATTTATTAAGGGAAGCAATAAAGCAATATCCAGTCAATCTTGGAATCATGCTGTCCTTTGGGGTATGCAAAGCCGATGGAGAATCGGATATTATTACCCTATGCGACCATGCGGGATTGGCGAAAAAGACGATAAAAGGCAATGTCTTAAAGTTGGTAGCCTTTTACGACGAAGCCCTCAGGAAGCAGGGCATTGAAGATAAGGATATTGAGAATGAGATGAATCATGCTCTGGAGAATGGGGAGTTTGAAATGTATCTGCAGCCTAAGGTCTCGATTGCCACAACGGAGGTGGTAGGAGCGGAGGCCTTGGTTCGATGGGTTCATCCCATCAAAGGGATCATTTTACCGGCGCAGTTCATTCCATTATTTGAAAAAAACGGTTTCATTGTAAAGCTGGATTATTACATCTGGGAGAAAGCTTTTGCAACATTAAGAAAGTGGATGGATGAAGGCTTTACACCGATTCCGATATCGGTTAACGTATCACGGCTTCATCTACATAATGCTGGTATTGTGGGGCATTTTATCAAGCTGGCAGATAAATATAAGATACCAAGAAATTTTATAGAGCTGGAGCTTACGGAAACCATATTTTTAAGTAATCTGAATGAAGTGACTCAATTGGTATGTTCTTTAAAATCAGAAGGATTTGTTCTGGCCATGGATGACTTCGGGTCAGGTTATTCCTCATTAAATATGTTAAAAGATGTGCCGATTGACAGCATTAAAATTGACCGGGGATTTTTCAGCGAGATCGTTGAAACAGACAGAGGCAATACGGTTATCCAGTATACTATAGCAATGGCGAAAAAGCTGAATATTGACGTTATTGCCGAAGGAGTCGAGAATTTTGTACAGGCTGAATTTCTATATCGGGCCGGGTGTGAAACTGCACAGGGACTGTTTTATTCCGAACCGTTACCGGTCAGAAAGTTTGAGCAATATACTTTTGGTTATTATAATAAATAAAAATTAAAGACACATATTTTATGCGGTAGAGCATGGGAATATGTGTCTTTTTTGCTTTTGCAGTCACCTTATAGGAGTTGGTTCATACTATAAAGTATAATTGTAAAAGGAGATTTACTCAATGGATAACTACAGACGTCCAATGTATACCCGTTATAACAGGAATATGGGGTCTTATCAGAATCCTCAGAGCGGCTGCGGTGTAACTCCGGTTATGGAAGCAGGAAGAGATGCCCGCTGCAATAAAGATGATCGCTGTGACAAAGATGATTTTGAATGTGTTGATAAATTACCATTAGCTATGGCTTATGTACCGTTCCAGAAATGGAGAAAGGTGCTGGATGCTTCTGCCGGTCTTGCTGCCGGAACAATATTTGAAGAATTATACAAGCCCTGGTATGGTGATAAAAATATGTGCGGAATGAGAGGTGATAGGCCATGACGAACAGAAGCCGTGAACAGTTAATGTGCATTATCACCGAAGCCAGTTTTGCTCTGGATGATGTGAAATTATTCCTGGATACGCATCCCTGTGATAAGGAAGCCCTGGAATATTACCAGAACTACAGGCAGATCAGAAAAGAAGCCATGAATGAATACAGAGACTGTTATGGACCTATTTCTGCTTATGATGTGGCAGAGGCCGATATGTGGACCTGGATTAACGATCCATGGCCTTGGGAAGGAGCGTGCTGATCTATGTGGAATTATGAAAAGAGATTACAGTATCCGGTAAATATTAAAAATCCTAATGCAAAAGCAGCAAAAATCATAATTACCCAGTTCGGAGGTCCCGACGGAGAGCTGGCCGCTTCCATGCGTTATCTGTCTCAAAGGTATACCATGCCATATAAAGAAGTAAGTGCTGTATTAACCGATATAGGTA
>JAEZSL010000239.1 GCA_023443925.1 Bacillota bacterium
AATTTCTTTTTGGACGCAATTTGTTCCTGTATAAAAGAGTATGCTTTCTCATCCTTATTGCTGTTATCATTTGACATTTCTTTTCTCCTTTAGGACAATCCGTATGCTTATTTTAACATGCACATATGAACATTATATGAATGATTTGTAAACAAAAGGGGATTTCTACAGTATTTTTAAAATATGGTTTTATTTTTAACGAAAATAAGGTAAAATAGTGAATTAGGAAGCTACCGTCTGATCAGCAGATTTACAAGATTCTTACTCAGTAAGAATCTATGTTATCCGTACCGGAAACTTGCCTTCCAATTGGAATATAGCATGTTTCCGATCCAATATCTATAGGAATATACCGTTCTATAGATTATTATATACCATTATCAAAAATTGGCAATAGATTAATATGGAGGAAGCTTATGAACGATAAAGCTTTGAAGAAATTAGAATATAATAAGATTATAGATAAATTAGCTGCTCTGGCCGGCTCCGGCCTTGGCAGGGAATTGTGCAAGGCCCTGGTTCCCAGTGACAACATTGTTGAAATCAAAGCAAGACAAAAGGAAACCAGTGATGCCCTTACCCGTATCTACCGAAAAGGCAGCCTGGGCTTTTACGGGCTTCACGATATCCGTGGTTCCTTAAAAAGACTTGAAATCGGTTCTACCTTAGGTGCCGGGGAACTGCTGCAGATCAGCTCCGTTCTGGATGCAGCTTTAAGAATAAAAGCCTATGGGGTCAGAGACAATGAGGAGAATGCCGGGGATTCCCTGGATGAGATGTTTAACTCCCTGGAGCCTTTAACACCGTTAAACAACGAAATAAAGCGCTGCATCATCAGTGAAGAGGAAATCGCCGACGATGCCAGCCCTGCCTTAAAAAATATACGCAGATCCATGAAAGTTACCAATGACAAGATCCATGAACAGTTAAATTCCATGGTTAACTCTTCCGGTTCCAGAACCATGCTTCAGGAGAATATTATTACCATGCGTAACGGCAGATATTGTCTGCCTATTAAACAGGAATACCGCAGCCAGTTTCCAGGTATGATCCATGACCAGTCTTCTTCCGGTTCCACTTTATTTGTGGAGCCAATGGCAGTTGTTAAGTTAAACAATGATTTAAAAGAGCTGGAGATCCGGGAACAGGAAGAAATTGAGCGAATTCTGGCAAATTTAAGCAATCAGGCCGGCCTTGAGACAGAAAATCTGGACAATAACGTAAGAACCATCGCCAGTCTCGATTTTATCTTTGCAAGAGCTGCCCTGTCCAAACAGATGAAAGGAACGGAACCTGCCTTTAATGACAGAGGTATTATTCATATTAAAAAAGGTAGACATCCCTTAATTGATCCAAAAAAAGTGGTTCCCATCGACATTACCCTGGGTAAAGATTTTACCCTCCTTGTCATTACCGGCCCCAATACGGGCGGTAAAACGGTATCTTTAAAAACCGTGGGACTCTTTACCTTATTAGGCCAGGCCGGTCTGCATATTCCGGCTTTTGACGGTTCCGAACTGGCGGTATTTGAAGAAGTGTATGCCGATATCGGTGATGAACAAAGCATTGAACAAAGCTTAAGTACTTTCTCCTCCCATATGACCAATACGGTATCCATATTGGAGAAAGCAAATTACAAGTCTCTGGTTCTCTTTGATGAATTAGGGGCGGGAACCGACCCCACAGAAGGAGCGGCTCTTGCTATGTCCATTCTTGCAAACCTTCACAAAAGAAAGGTCTGCACCATGGCAACGACCCACTACAGCGAACTGAAAGTTTACGCCCTTTCAACAGAGGGAGTCAGTAATGCCTGCTGTGAATTTGATATTGAAACCCTGCGCCCCACTTACCGGCTGTTAATCGGCATTCCCGGCAAGAGTAACGCCTTTGCCATCTCCTCTAAGTTAGGTCTTCCGGATTCTATTATTGAGGATGCGAAGAACCGGATTGGTGTCCAGGATAAGAGCTTTGAAGATTTAATCAGTGATTTGGAGAAAAAGCGGATCGCCATGGAAAACGAGCAGCTGGAAATCAGTAAAGCCCGGAATGAAGCGGAGGAACTGCGCCGCCGCCTGGAACAAAAGAATGAGCGGATTGATACTTCCAAAGATAAAATCATGGCGGAGGCAAAGGAGGAAGCCAGAAAAGTGCTCCAGGAAGCCAAGGATTTTGCCGACCGAACCATTAAAAACTTTAATAAATGGAGCGTTGAGGGCGGAATCAGCCGGGATATGGAGATGGAACGAGGCTCTTTACGTGAAAAATTATCACAGGCGGAATCCGGTCTTGCCTTAAAGAATAATAAGAAGTCCAAAAAGCCGGTTAAACCAAAGGATTTTAAATTAGGTGACGCCGTTAACGTATTAAGTCTTGGCTTAAAAGGTACCGTAAGCAGCCTGCCCAATGCCAAAGGAGATTTATTTGTCCAGATGGGTATTTTAAGATCCCAGGTTAATATAAGTGATTTGGAACTAATTGATGAACCCGTAATAACCGGTCCCAATATCAACCGTACCGGAAGCGGAAAGATTAAAATGGCCAAAACCGCTACCATCAGCACGGAAGTAAATTTGATCGGAAAAACAGTGGATGAGGCACTTTCTGTTCTGGATAAATATCTGGATGATGCTTATCTTTCCCATCTTCCCCAGGTAACTGTTATACATGGACGCGGAACCGGCGCACTTAAGAACGCAGTGCATTCTCACTTAAAAAGAACCAAATATGTAAAGTCCTACCGTGAAGGAGCATTCGGCGAAGGCGGACAAGGTGTTACCATCGTTGAATTTGTCCAATAAAAAGGAGGTATTATGGCTACAAAACAAAAAATTTTAATTGTTGATGATGATGTAAATATAGCCGGACTCATTTCCCTTTACCTTACTAAGGAATGCTTTGATACCCTTATGGTACATGACGGTGAGGAAGCCATTCAAAATTTTGCAAGCTACCAGCCGAACTTGATCCTGCTCGACCTGATGCTGCCGGGAATCGATGGTTATGAGGTCTGCCGGGAAATCCGTAAAACCTCCTCCGTACCCATCATTATGCTCTCTGCCAAAGGTGAGATTTTTGACAAGGTTTTAGGTCTGGAACTGGGAGCGGATGATTATATTATAAAACCTTTCGATTCCAAAGAACTGGTTGCCAGAGTGAAGGCGGTTTTAAGGCGGTTCCATCCTGTCGTAGCCCAGCCTGCGGAACCGGTGGTTTCAGAGCAGACCGGTGATTATGTTTCTTATCCTGACCTGATTATTAACCAGTCCAACTACTCCGTATTATACTACGGCAATACCATAGAGATGCCTCCCAAGGAACTGGAACTGTTCTATTTCCTGGCTTCCCATCCCAATCAGGTATTTACCAGAGAACAGCTGCTGGATCATATCTGGGGTTATGAATACATCGGAGATACCAGAACGGTGGATGTGCATATTAAAAGACTGCGGGAAAAAATTAAGGACCATACCTCCTGGAGTCTTTCAACGGTCTGGGGTATCGGTTATAAATTTGAAGTAAAGAAATAATTAACGTATGCGGTATGTATAGGAGACAGTATGAAACGCTATTTATGGATCAAGCTATTAATATGTTACATCTTTTCAGCAGTACTTATGTTTATACTGTTGAATACATATGCTGCCGATCGTTATGAACAAAAATTAAAAGAAGACAGAAAGTCTCTGATGTATAATGAAGCGGCTTCCATTTCCTCGGAATACATGACCAGCTTCTATAATCAGGAATTATCCCTGAATTATCTGACAACACAGATTAAGACCATTGGCTCTCTGTTTAATGCCCGTATCTGGATTGTCGATACCAACGGTGTCGTTATATCAGATACAAAGCCGAATCCAAACAGCGCCGACCCGATTAATGTACTGGATATAGATCCGGCTTTTTTAAATGTTACCTTTCATAACCGGACGGTTATGAAAGGTGTACTGGCGGAACCCATGGTCAGCGTGGTATATAAGGTAATTTACAAATATAAGATACAGGGTTATATCGTAATGCACTCCCCCCTGCAGAGTATTAAAAATGAATGCATCCATGTCATTGATATTTTTAATATATGTTTTTTATTCTTTCTGGGATGTTTATTCCTGGTATTTACTTATCTTTATTATCTGACCATGCTGCCGCTGGGTAAATTAAATAAAGCGGCTGACGAATATACGAAGGGCAATTATTCTTACCCCCTCAAAATGAAGCGTCAGGATGAGTTTAGCAGCCTTGCTAACTCCATATCCTACATGGCTGGTGAAATCAATAACCTGGACGATTACCAGAAGAAATTTGTCGCAAATATTTCCCATGATTTCCGGTCGCCCCTAACCTCCATCAAAGGTTATGCAGAAGCTATGCTGGACGGAACCATCCCTTATGAAATGAAGGACAAATACCTGGGTATTATTCTTTTTGAAACCGAACGCCTGAACAAGCTTACTACCAATCTTCTGGCTCTGAACAGTTTTGAAAATCATGGAACCATATTGGATATTGTATCCTTTGATCTAAACAACATCATTAAGAAAACCGCTGAGAGCTTTGAAGGTGCCTGTACCCAGAAAAAGATCACGTTAAACTTAATCTTTTCGTCCAAAGAGACCTTAGTGGATGCCGACATGGGCAAAATACAGCAGGTGCTTTACAACCTTATGGATAATGCCATTAAGTTCAGCCATCACAATTCCACCATAAAAGTTTCTACTGTGGAGAAGGGAGACAAGGTATTTGTGTCCGTTAAAGACAGTGGTATCGGTATACCGAAGGACAGTATTAAAAAAGTCTGGGAACGCTTTTATAAAACCGATGCCTCCCGGGGTAAAGATAAAAAGGGCACCGGTCTTGGACTTTCTATAACAAAAGAAATTATTACGGCTCACAATGAAAATATTAATGTAATCAGTACGGAGGGCGTCGGAACGGAATTTATCTTTACCCTTCCTAGAACAGAAGGGTTCCTTCTATAAATTTTATTTCTATGTTAAACTTAGAAAACCACCAGTCAGTAACTCATTAAAATTACTGACTGGTGGTTTTTAGTATGGAACAGTCGCCAGGCAAACAGCTTTAATCACTAACTTACGGCATTTACATCTGCTTTCTTACTATCTTATATTCATCGTTGATTTTAAAATGAGGGCAGTTATCAAAGGAGCTTGATAAAAATTTTCCCATTTCGTCTTCATCCAGGTAAACATCACACACGTAACAATTGTACTCTTCATCAAAACCATAATTCATGCAATAATCACAATTTGTTTTTTCTTTCATAAGAATACCTATTACACTGCCACTTTATAATCTGTGAAATAAGTTTCACAGTATGAAAGAATCATTATGTGGCATTCCTTTCTTTATTGTATTTTCCCTAAAATCAATTCACACCGGCCTCATTCAGCTTCGCCAAAATTCAGTCGTTTGTTAATCTCTTGAGTATCTCCCGGTAAGTTCTGAATATAATTCTATCCGGCCGTTCTAAAAGGATATCCGTCTATAATAAGGAAAAAGCACAGCCGGCAAGACTTTTTGATTCGGTCTTATCGGTCGTACTTTTGTCATTATCCTACTGAAAACGATTCCCCAGCTGTTTTTACAGTGATATTTACTTATAAGCTCTCATCCCAGGTATGACGGTGCAGCTGGCCTGTTCTTTTCATACCAGAGAAATTATTCTGACGCAGGGCTTCATAAAGAACCACCGCCACGGAGTTGGACAGATTTAAGGAACGAATCTCCCCGTTCATGGGTATACGGACTGCTGTCTCTTTATTCTGCAAGAGAATCTCTTCCGGGATTCCCGCACTTTCCTTGCCGAACATGATAAAGCAATCGGGTTCATATACAACCTCTGTATAGACATTTACTGCTTTCGTCGTTGCCATATAAATCCTGGCACCGGGATTTCTGGTAAGAAAATCTTCGTAATTAACGTAAGTTGTCACATCCAGATCCTTCCAGTAATCAAGACCTGCTCTCTTAATTTCTTTTTCATCCAGCTTAAAACCTAAGGGTTCTATCAAATGCAGCCTGGTTCCGGTGGCCACACAGGTTCTTCCTATATTGCCGGTATTCGCCGGTATTTCCGGCTCAAATAGTACAATGTTCATATATAAGCTCCAATATTTTTATGCATAATATTAATATTATTTAATTTTATAAAAATAGCCGGGATTTAATTCGGTACCATAAGGTATATTGCAGCTTCACAATGAGTCCTTGTTGCATATTGTTGTCATTGCAGGTACTTAATGCAGCTTTGCATAACAAATTAATATAAAATATTATGCATTACTGCTTTGTATTGCATATTAAGCATTAATCCTTTAACGCCACATTAATTTCGATAACCTTACCGTCGTCATATTGTAAAGGTATACAGATATTCTGAGAGTAATTAATAGAAAATGAAACATTACCCGAACAGAGTGTAGGCGGAGTAATGTCTATTCCGATTCCTTTTGTTGAGAATATTGTTGCGGTATTACCCATAATCATATTGCCCAGCTCACAAACTGCACTGGTCGACAATTCGTCTAATTGTGATACCGGCATCATAATCATTTTTGATGCGATGTCACAAGCTACAAGATCAGGAAATGCAATCATCGCATGACCGCGTATCTCCCCCGTTATCCCAATCATAATAACTAAAGTATTCTCTGTAAAATCCGTATTCTTAACATATGGTTTTCCGATTTTTACGTCTACAAAGCACATATCCTTTAGTATCTTCGTAGCTGCAATCAAAAAGGGATTAATGTGCTCTGCATTCAATCCTGCCATAATTTTTCCTCCTAAGTAACCACATATATTAATTATAACTCCTAAAAAGTGATAATCCAATTTTAACACATTTTCGACAAATTATACAACAAAAATTAATAATTTAACAAAGTAATTACATTAGTGGTTTGTGTTTTCTTACAAATCGTTCCATTCGTTCCATGGCGATTTTCAAATTTTCAATGGATGAAGCATAGGATATTCGCAGGAAACCTTCCCCACAGTCTCCGAAAGCGGTCCCCGGCACAGCTGCCACCTTCTCTTCTTTTAATAAAGAAGTCGCAAATTCATCCGAAGTCATTCCAAGACTATTTATACATGGGAATACATAAAAAGCACCGTAAGGTTCAAAACAATCCAGCCCCATTTCCCTTAAAGAGTGTACCAGATACCTTCTTCTCTGGTCATAGGCATCCCGCATCATTTCTACATCAGGATCTCCGTATTTAAGAGCCTCTATGGCTGCATACTGACTTGTGGTGGGTGCGCACATAATCGCAAACTGATGGATCTTAGTCATCTGTTCAATAATATTTTTAGGCCCTACCGCATAACCAAGTCTCCAGCCCGTCATAGCATAGGATTTTGAAAAACCGTTGATTAGGATGGTTCTTTCCTTCATGCCGGGCAATTCGGCAATGGATACATGTTTTTGCCCATAAGTAAGCTCCGAATATATTTCATCGGAAATAACAAACAGATCCTTTTCTATTACAACCTTAACGATATCAACCAAATCTTCATATTCCATAATGGCGCCGGTAGGGTTATTGGGAAATGGCATGATTAAAACTTTCGTTTTCTCCGTGACAGCAGCAAGCACTTCTTCTTTCGTCAGTCTGAACTGGTTTTCTGCTTTTAACTCGATAATCACCGGTTTGCCGCCTGCCAGAGATACACAGGGCAGATAAGAGACATAACTGGGCTGAGGAATCAAAACTTCATCTCCCGGGTCTAACATGGCACGCAGGGCTATGTCGATTGCCTCGCTGCCACCTATTGTAACAATTGTTTCATGATCGCATTCATAATTAAGAGCGTATCTTCTCTTTAAATAATTACAGATTTCTATTTTCAGGTCCTTTAATCCAGCGTTGGAAGTATAAAAGGTTCTTCCTTTTTCCAAAGAGTAAATGCCTTCTTCCCTTATATGCCAGGGTGTATCAAAATCCGGTTCCCCGACTCCTAAAGATATAGCATCCTTCATTTCACTTACAATATCAAAGAATTTTCTTATGCCGGAAGGCTGTATATCCACTACTACTTTTGATAATGGGTTTCTCACGGTGTAATCAGCATCCTTTCATCATTGGAGTCATGTACTAAGGGCAGTCCATGCTCTTTGTATTTTTTTAATACAAAATGCGTTGCAGTACTAAGAACCGCTTCCATAGGCGCCAGTTTACTGGATACAAAATTAGCCACTTCTCTCATACTTTTACCTTCAATAATTACAGTGAGATCAAAGCCGCCAGACATAAGATATACGGATTCCACTTCGTCAAACTTATAGATCCTTTCAGCAATTTTATCAAAGCCCTGTCCACGCTGGGGAGTCACTTTTACTTCTATCAATGCGGTTACTTTTTCACTTTCTGTTTTATCCCAGTTAATTAAAGTCGGATAACCACAGATAATCGTCTCTGCTTCCAGTTCTTTTATTAGCGCCGCTATCTCTTCCTCGGTACTTCCTAACATGGCCGCCAGATCTTTCGCCGTTAATTTACTGTTTTTATCAATGGCAGATAATATTTTTTCTCTCATTTTACTGATTCCTTTCTATGGTTAATTTTATAAGAAGATTCATATTCATGGCATATGAAATCTGCTAATTCTTTGGGTTACATACAAGAAACTACGATTTCATATTCACCTTATACAGCTCATCGCTCTTAGGCGGTGATAAAAATCTTTTTTCCTCCTCATTGCGTACAACCCGGTCATTACCGGAGGTAATTCTGCCGATTACGGCGGCTGGTATATTGTTTCTCCCAAGGGCCTCTACCAGTTCATTGGCTTTCTCTGTTACCATCAGCATAACCCCGCTGGAAATCAGCTGATAGGGATTCAGATCATAAAATTCGCACAGTTCCACGGTTTCCTGCCGGATGGGTATCTTCTTAAGATCAACGTCAAGGCCCACTTTGGAGGCTTCTCCCAGCTCCCATAGTGCTCCGAAAATTCCGCCTTCCGTAACATCATGCATAGAGGTTACGCCAATTTCCCTGGCTATTTTCGCTTCCGCAACAACGGAAATACTCTTTAAGAAGCCTTTGGCACTTTCTATAAAATCCCTGGTATACCTTCCGAGTAATTCTTTTTCTTTACCGGCCGCAATAATTCCGGTTCCTTCAAGGCCGGCCCATTTTGTCATCACAATTTCCTGTCCGGGTGTTACACCTGCTGTTTTAATCATATAACTTTTCGGCATTTTTCCAACGCCGGTTACTGTAATTACCGGCTGGTTCACCGCTGCGGTAATCTCCGTATGGCCGCCCATGATTTCAATATTTAACCCGGTACATACTGTTTCTATTTCCTTCATCATTTCTTTCAGGTCGGATTCCCTGCTGCCCTCCGGTAATAAAATGGTCAGCATAATTCCGACGATTTCCGCACCGTTTGAGGATATATCGTTCGCTGTTATATGTACTGCCAGGGTTCCGATATTTTCGGTGGTACCCGTAATCGGGTCCGTGGAGATAACAAATACTTCATCCTCTTTCAACTGCATTACACTGCAGTCTTCTCCAACACCTGGCCCAACCAGCACTTCATCTCTTCTATGTTTTATTTGCTTTAAAATAGACCGTTTTAAAACTGTCTCAGATACTTTGCCGATATTCATAATGCCTCCTGTAAAACTGGGTATTTCTATAGTTAAATAGCAAAGCAGAATTACTTCTGCTTTGCTACTTCCTCATTACTATACTTATTGTTTAATCCGCATCCGTAATATCGTCTGTCTCATTATCCGTGATGTCGTCATCAAACTGTATATTGCCAACCGGAAGATCTTGTTCCGGTACTACTTCGATATCCGCATTATCGATAACGCCATCCCCATGATTGGCACTGGCATCACCGCTTTTTGGAGGAGCATCCTCACCGTCAGGCTCACCCTTTGTAACATCATCCTCGGGCTTTTCTTCCTCGACCTCCATGGTTCCCACGGTTACATATCTTGGTGTTGCATTGTACGCACTCTTATTCACTCTGGTTCTGCTGACTTCTACACCATTTTCATAAACTATTTTGTATAATTCCGCTACATATCCGGTATGAGCAGACTGGGTAGTCAGTGAATAGGTAGTAGGTTTTGTGGGGTCTTTGGTAATCACATCTTTACCCGGTGCCCTTTCATCCAGTACTACGGTCTCAAACTTAATTGTTCTTTTTTTCGTATTTCTGGTTTCATCACCCCAGATATTAAAGGTAATGGTTCTGCCGGAGGTATAGGCCTCGATTAAAACAGGTGATTTTGTATCATTCTTAAACTTTAGATCCTTCCAGGTTCCGGCTATGGCGGAATCTCTTGATAAATCCACATAGCTGATGGTCATGGAATGGGGCTGACGTTCTACTACTTCCAGTTCCGACAACAGGACTGCGTTGTATAAAGTAGTGGTAACCTGGCAGGCTCCGCCGCCGATACTGTCAATTACTTTTCCGTTGGAGTAAGCTCCGGCTTCAAAATAACCGTTGGACACCGTAAATGGTGTTAATTTTTCATAAGCGGAAAACACGTCTCCCGGATATAATACCGTATTATTAATCAGTCTTGCTCCATTAGCCAAATTACCGGCTCTGTCTGACGAAGAAGTGGTATAAGTGGTATGGAATGTACCAAGCTTCGCATTGCACTTTTCAACATCTTCTCTTGTATATTTTGGCATATCATCTTCCACAACGGCATCCAGTGAAAGGTCTTCCTGGTTCCAGCCGTCCGTTAAAGAAGATTTGATTACTTCCAGTGTTTTTTTAACGTTTAATTTCCGTCCGACTTTGTGGTCCGTATATACAAAATTACCACTTTCTCGTTTTAAACCTGCACTCTTTGCCTTTATATCATATTCACTGCATTTTTCTTTTACGAATTCCTTGAGTTCTTCATCATCGATGCTGAACTCCAAATTATAAACCAGATTCGCTTCTTCCGTATCCTTTAACTCCTTATAACGTCTTATCAGGTTTCCGGATTTGCCAATCTGCAGTGCCTGGTCAACAAAATCATTCTCCTTGTAATTGTATCCAAGCTTTTCCAGTGTTATGACTTCTGTGTTATCGTCAATTTTAACTGTAATCTTTTTGGCTTTTAAGTTATCTACATAATCTTTTACTGCCTGCTTCGCTTCATCCGCAGTCATACCGCCAAGATGAACCGAATCTATATATACGCCCTTGGTAATTGTCTCATCTTCCGATGCCGCCATTACCTTAGTACTTATTGCAGTTGAAAATAAACATATTACAAACAACAGGATTATTGTAATTATATTTTTTTTTCGCATCATGTCGCATTCCTCCTTTACAGTACTAAAATTTTACATGCTAAAATTTATTTTAACACAATAACCGGATTAATCAAGTCATTATTTTCTGTCGTTTGACATTTCAAAATATATTATGTATATTCATATTAGACAGAAAAATATCACTTTTCAATTACATGATGGCACTCAGAACAACGGGAACAACCATGGATAATACGATTATTATTATAATTACGGTAGAAATTATCCTTCTTGTTTTTCTACTTCCAAAATTCATATTTTTCACCATTTATCACAGTTTAACCTGTGATGCAGCCACTTATACAGTTGAAAGACGAGACGCGGCATTTCCTTTCTAATTTTTTTCTTTCAACCTGGGTTCCATTGCAAAATATCATTAAAAGATGCTATGCTGTCTGCAATCAGCTTAGAATTATTATCCTTTACATTTCTTATATTAACTTACAGAAAGGATTTACACCATGCTAATTGTTTTAGGAATACTCCTGTTTATATATTTATTAATCCAAAGCTCTTCCGCCAGTCATAAAAAGAAAAGCCAAAAAGAAAAAGCTGCTTTCTGGAACCAGGAATACAAGGCAAATGCCACCAGAAAAGCCGATATATCGGTCCTTCCCTATATTACGGTCCCGTTAGAAGCCCTTCCCTTTACGGAAACAAAGGAGGCGGAACTGATTACCGTACAGAACAGCATCCGGAACTTGGCAGTAGAGCCAATCTTAAACCTGACCGGAATATCCAATACGGAGTTAAAGCTAAAGTACGGTGTTGCCAACATAACATATTTGATGCAATGTGATGAGAATTTTACCCTATTAATTAAAAATATCCTTAAGTGGGGTTCTTATCTTTACGACCATAGTAAATGGGAAGAAGCCGCTGCAGTACTTGAATATGGAATACAAATAAAATCCGATATCGGTAAAAACTATACTCTGCTGGCTGAAATTTATAAATCCACAGGACGCATGGATAAAATCAACGGCCTGATACAGACTGCCGAATCACTGAATACCCTTTCAAAAGAAAATATCGTTACTGCACTGAAAGAAATCAGAAGGTCTAATCCGACGTTTTAAGTACATGGATTTAAGTCAAAGAATATAATTTATAATGCTTATTATAAATCATTACCGTCAGATTATTCTGCCATTTTCAAGTATGATTTTGTCAATCATCCGGGAAGCTTCATTTCTGGTCAATAAATCGATGGATTTTATATTTTCTATCTTATGATATTTTATTAAATCTATCAAGTAATTTTTTTGTTTATTTGTAATGGACTGAATTTTCTTAACCTTAAACCACAAGGGTTTTGGTTCAAAAATTTCGGGATTCAGGCTATAAAATTCATTGCACAGGTTCACATATAACAAAGCGGTGGCTTTGGC
This sequence comes from Bacillota bacterium, assembly GCA_023443925.1. The sequence continues at coordinate 12,701 of JAEZSL010000239.1, forward strand.
ATCATCAAAAGCCCGGTGTGCGTGCTGATTAATAATATTATAATGGCTGCACATGCTTCCAAGGCTTTTACTCCCAAGGTCCGGCAGCAGTTTTCTGCTGAGTTCCAGAGTATCAATGCCCAGTTTATCAAATTCCTGCTTCTGCCTTTTGGCGGCCGTTTTCATAAAACTGTAATCAAATCCGATATTATGTCCCATCACGGTATAATCCCCGGCAAACTTTAAAAAACGCTTTACTACCGTTTCTTCGTCTTCTGCATGACTGACCATGTCATCCGTGATTCCCGTCAGCCGGATAATATTCTCCGGCAGCTTCATAAAAGGATTTATAAATTCGCTAAATCTCTCTATGATCTTACCTTCCTTAACCTTTAAGGCACCTATTTCGATTATCCGGTCCGTTACCGGACTGAGCCCGGTGGTTTCCAGGTCAAAACAGACGAAGGAGGTAATGCGTTGGTTTTTAGTCATTTAACTCTTACCTTCCCATTTACACAGGTTGTATAAAAAGCATTCACTGCATTTTGGGCTTCTGGCTGTGCAGATGGACCGTCCATGGGCGATTATCTGCAGATTATACAAAATCCAGTGATCCCGGGGCAGCAGTTCCATCAATTCAAATTCTATTTTTTCCGGGTCCTCGGATTTGGTAAAGCCCAGTTTGCCGGAAATTCTCTTAACATGAGTATCTACTACGATACTGGGCTCGTTATAGATATTTCCCCGGATCACATTCGCTGTCTTTCTGCCCACTCCTGCCAGTTTTGTTAATGCTTCAATCTCCTTTGGTACAACTCCGCCGTGTTCCGTAAGCAAAGCTCTGGTGCATGCGATTATATTTTTTGCCTTATTGTGATAAAATCCGGTAGAATGAATATCCCTTTCCAACTCCATTAGATCCGCTCCCGCGAAATCCTCCAGATTTTTATATTTCACAAATAAATCCTTCGTAACCAGATTCACTCTTTCATCGGTGCATTGAGCACTTAGTATGGTGGCAATGAGAAGCTGCCAGGGCGTCTCATGGTTTAAGTAACATTTGTATTCTCTGGTATAGTGTTCATCCAGTAACGTTAATATCTGGCTGATTCTCTCTCTTTCTGCTTTTGTTATTCTTTTCTTTGGCACGTTAAACCTCTTTTCTAATGCAGCAAAATGCTGTCCTATTCCAGTTCTACCGGCAGAGCTCTGGCTTGTGAGTTAAGGGGATTACGATGCATGTAATCATATAGGATAAACCCATCGGCCTTGGTAATAATCCCGGTTTCTGCCGTTTTTTCCATATCAATATCATAATGTTCCAAATGGATAAAGGGTTTTATCTGATCCGTTTTTATAACTTCCGTTTCAGGTTTAAGATATTCCCTTATCTTTTTATCATTAAAGTAAAAATCCCGGTATTTCTTTTTATACTGTTCATACGCAGAAGCAAAAGGTGGCCTGCTTTTTAGATTTTCTCTTAAATATAAGTCGTGGACTAATATACTGCGAAATGCTTCCAGGTCAATCCCACCGGCCCGTTCCTCACCGGACTTACTATATTCCTCCATAAAATCAATCAGTATTTCATACCGCTTTATCCTGGAGGATTGAATACCAGCCAGATTATTCTTCTCATAATAACTGCCAAGTCTGTTATAAAGTTCAAAGGGTGAGCAGAAAAAATGTTCCATATATTTTATGGAGTATTCAAACTGACCGCTGTTATAGTAAATCTCAACCATGTTTTCCACCGCTTTTAAAACCAGAATCTCATCATAACTCAGCCATTTTGTATAAAGTACCTCATAGGGCGGTTCGCTTTGATACACAATACCCCATTCCCTGCTTTCACGGTGCATGGCGGAACCTTTTAATACCTTAAGAAATCCCAGCTGGAACTGGTCCGGTTTAAGGGCATACACCTCGTTAAAGGAGTTTTGAAAGGACTTCATGTCCTCAAAAGGAAGCCCTGCAATTAAATCCAGATGCTCATGAATGTTTCTGCCCTTGTGGATCTCTTCTGCGGCATATCCTAATTTATCAAATCTCATCTGCCTTTTAATAGCTTTCACCGTTGCCGGATTCGTGGACTGTACACCGATCTCTAACTGTACCAGCCCCTCTCTCATGGTGCCTAGCAGCTTTATTTCCTCTTCTCCAAGAATATCTGCGGATATTTCAAAATGGAAATTGGTAACTCCGTTGTCATGCTCTTTGATATGCTTCCAGATAGCCATGGCATGCTTCCAGTTACAGTTAAAGGTTCTGTCCACAAATTTAACCTGGGGAACCTTATATTTTAGAAATATGTCCAGTTCCTTTTTCACAAGTTCAATATCCCGGAGCCTGACCTTTTTATCTACGGAAGAAAGACAGTAACTGCAGGAATAAGGACAGCCTCTGCTAGTCTCATAGTAAATTAATTTATTTTTAAAATCCTCCATATTCTCATATGGAAAGGGCAGGCTGCTTAAATCCAGCTCTTCCCTTGGGGGTGTTATCTTAATCTCTTCCGGTTGAGCATTATCCTGTTGAGCATCATCCGGTTGAACTTCTTCCAGCTGAACCTCTTCCAGTTGATCGTCTTCCTGTTGATCGTCTTCCTGTTGAACCTCTTCCAGTTGACCTTCTTTCGATTCCTCGTCTTTCGGCTCCGCGTCTTCCGGTTTCTCTCCTCGTAATGAATCCATTAGAAACGCACTTTCTCTGAAGGCGATACCCTGAATCTGCGCCAGAGTTCTTTCCCCCGCCAGATAATAGTCCATTAATTCACGGAAAGTTTCTTCCCCTTCTCCTATCATAATGCCGTCAATTGCCGGGTGGGCCATTAATCGTTCTTTCGCATCATAGGATACTTCCGGGCCTCCAAGCCATATCTTTACTTCCGGCAGAACCTTTCTCAGTTCAATACACAACCGGTCAATAAGATTTATATTCCAGATATAGCAGGAGAATCCGATAAAATCCGGTTTTTCCCGGTAAATGGCCTGTAATAAATCATCCATATAATTATTTATAGTGAACTCAACAATCCGGATCTGGCCGGCATAAGCCCCGGCATATGCTCTCAGGCTGTAAACAGCCAGATTGGAATGTATATATTTTGCATTAATTGCGGTCAGTAAAATTTTCACACAGTACTCCAGTCCGTGTTCTAAAACACCTATATTGTCTTGCAATATTATTTTAGCATATATTTTATTAAAATAAAAGGAAAGAGTACTGGCAGACGATATATACCCTTTAAAATAAGGTGTATACCTTAGAAAGAGCAGCGATTCCATAGGATGTGATATCGTGTATCCGGCTGTCTGATAGCAAGGTATGGGAAAAAAATTAGATAGCCCATGTAAAAATATTTTATGGTAATATTTCATGTAAACATTTAATAATAATATTTTAATCCATTTTTACGAAATTTGTATAAGTTGGAAAAGTTAAGGGTTAATTAGATATATAAAAAAGAAGAATAGAGCATATTAGATTTGTAAAACAGAGGATTAGAGAATATTTTCGATTCGTAAAATAACTGATTAAAGAATATTTAGATTCATAAAATAGCCGATAAAGAATATTTTCGATTCGTAAAATAACTGATTAAAGAATATTTAGATTCATAAAATATCCGATAAAGAATATTTTCGATTCGTAAAATAACTGATTAAAGAATATTTAGATTCATAAAATAGCCAATAAAAGAATATTTTCGATTCGTAAAATAACTGATTAAAGAATATTTAGATTCATAAAATAGCCAATAAAAGAATATTCAAATTCGTAAAAATAGCCAATAAAAGAATATTCAAATTCGTAAAATAGCCGATGAAAGAATATCCAAATTCGTAAAATAGCTCAATAAAAAATATTTTATATACGTAAAAGCTGATTAAAGAATATTATCGATTCGTATAATAGCTAATAAGGGAGATTTGATTTGTAAAATAGAACTCAAATTGTTTTGCGAATATTCAACATAATGAATTTCTTAAATTTATCTTTTGCCCCCGGTATCATACCATACAGTTAATGCAGCTTCAGCGCTGAATCTGCCCTGAGGACAAATGAAGCCAGAAACAGTATCCATTGTATGGTATATTCGATAAAGCTATATCATTTCATCATTATCTAATGTGGGGATAAAGTAAAAGGAGCTTGATAATTTAAAATATCTTATACCTTGGCTTGTCTTCGCCCAGTAAAAAATATTTCAGATAATCGTCGAGCAGAATAGCCGCAAGAGACAGGAAAAACCAGATATTGGTATAGAGCAGGCATATCTGCCCCATGAAGTTATACGGTAAATTTGAATAATCCCAGACATTCAAATCCAGCCAGACATTAACGATCATACCAACAATAAATTCCACCGTCGTGATGATTAAAGAGGAAATTACCATCTGGCTGATAATGGATATTCTGTGAGGAAAAACATCATTCAACAGCCCGATAAGTATAAAACAAATGCCTCCAGCTATAAGCATCGATATGTGCGAAAAACCCCGGAATAATAATTCCACGCCGCAATAGGAATAACCGCCGATAAAGAAGAGAAGAATGTATTTGAGTGTCCTGTTATATAATTTGAGCATTTTGCATCCGTCCTTTCTGTCAGACTTTTGGTATCACCTGTTTAAGAATCTGCAGTATAGTATGCTCAAATCGGGTTTAAATATTTGGCTCTATCATAATGTAAGGGTGTGTAAAC
>JAEZSL010000279.1 GCA_023443925.1 Bacillota bacterium
TTCTGGCTTCATCTTCGATTTTTGCATTTACAACTAAGGATAACTCGTATTGATTCATAGTTGTTGCACCTCCTTCTGGTCTCTGGCCCTTTATCGCAATGACCCGCTGCGGGTTGCATTGACAGACTGGATTCATATGATCTCCGCCTGTGTGTAAAGAGCAAGGAAAAATTTGTTTAACATATCACGAATACATATTTTATCATATATTGTAAGGCTTGGCAAGTTCTTTTTATAATATATTTTAAACCGCCCGATTTATATAATCCGATGGAAGGCAGTTAGCTTCCACCGGATGTGGCTTGAGTTCCTGTTTCAGATCATTAACCCCTTTCTGAGAAATGGTATAAAAATTGCCGACAGTTGTTATACTGTCGGCATTCTATTATCTCTTGTTCAAAACAATTACTACATCTGCTTCCCAAAAAAGTCTTCCAGAACCTCCTGCACCGTTCTGATCCGGTCTTCCTTATAAGCATAAGCTCCGCAGAATAACAAAGATTCTTCAAGATTCCCCCTGGCAGCATTTGAAAGAGCTTCTGTAATACAGTAAGGCGTCTCAGCCGGGTTGCAGCTTCTAATGCAATGATGGCAGCGCTTTACCGGTATTCTTCCCATAAGTACCCTGTCCATAAATACATTCTTAATAGCCCTTCCCGGCATACCTACCGGGCTTTTTACGATGACAATGTCTTCCTTTTTGCAATTAATATAAGCCTGTTTGTAACTGATATCTGCATCGCATTCAACCGTAGTAACAAACTTGGTGGCTACCTGGATACCGTCTGCCCCCAGTGAAAAATAATGTTCCATATCCTGTTTATCTTGTATTCCGCCCGCAACAATGACCGGTATGTCTTTACCATACTTGGCCGCATAATCCTTAGTTAAGGTTATAATGCTCTTAATTTCTTCATCGTAGGCAGCATCGTCTATATTTTGCAGCTGTTCCGGTGAAAAGCCCAGATGTCCTCCGGCTTTCGGCCCTTCTATAATAATAGCATCCGGCGTTACATTGTTCTTTCTGTCCCACAGTTTTAAGATAACGCTGGCGGCTTTTAAAGAAGAAACGATGGGTACCAGTTTTGTCTTGCTGCCTTTCGCGATTTCAGGCAGTTCCGTAGGAAGCCCGGCACCTGAAATAATCAAGTCAATGCCGTTTTTAATAGCTTCCTTAACATATCTGGCGTAATTCTGGGTTGCTACCATAATATTAACGCCTAAAATACCGGAAGGAGCTAATTTTCTAGCCCTTTTAATATGTTCTCCAATCATTCTGAGATTGGCTTCCAGAGGATTACGGTCAAAATCCGGTTCAGAAAACCCAATCTGAGCGGTAGATATTACTCCGATGCCGCCTCTTGCTGCGACTGCGCCGGCCAGAGAGCTAAGGCTGATTCCAACCCCCATTCCACCCTGGATAATGGGAAGTTTTGCCGTAAGATTTCCAATTTTAAGTTCTTTGTACATATTACCTCTTTTCCATGCATAATTGCATTGCATCATTGCATTGCATAATTACACTGCATCATTGCATTGCATATTTGCATTGCATATTTGCATTGCACCATTGCATTGTATTATATTGCATTGCATTAATACTGCATTGAATCATGTTGCACTGTATAATATGTGCCGCATCGTCGCTGCCATAATATTATTACCGGCTGTTAATCACATTGTTTTTGCAGTACTAGCTGCAAATTTATGCCGCTTTGCTATCGACATTCATGTAACTTCGCTATTACAATGCTTTATACATATTATATACTAATGCAAACCTGCATTTCTATCAGAATTTAACTTATGTTTCAATAAGCCTATACCCTGATTGAGATGAAATCTTGCAGAGGTAATATTAATTCTTTATCGGTTCCTTCCGATTAATGCCTGCCCCACATTCTCAGATCCTGACCCGTAGGATTCTGGAAAATCCTGAGCCCGAATTCCGTCGCCACCGACAGGATATGGTCAAAGATATCTGCCTGGAGGTTTTCATAACTGACCCAGTCGGTATATTTCGTAAAAGCGTAGATCTCCAAAGGCAGGCCGAATTCTCCTGGCGGCAGCTGCCTGACGATACGTGACATTCCTTTGTGTATACCCGGGCAGTTTTCAATATAATTTGATATATAAATCCGGAAAGAACCGATGTTGGTCAGATGCATCCCATTGATAGGCAGATCATTTTCCGTACCGTGTTCTTCATTATACTTATTTATTTCCTCTTCCTTTTTGAGCATATATTCCCGCAGGTAACGGATTTGTTTAAACTTTTCCAGCATCTCCTCCGTACAGAATCCAATGCTGGTGGTATCAATATAGATGGCTCTTTTTATTCGCCTGCCCCCGGACTCCGTCATCCCCCTCCAGTTCTTAAAGGAATCAGATACCAGTGCATAAGCCGGTATGGTAACAATGGTATGGTCAAAATTCCGTACTTTCACCGTGTTCAGCGTTATTTCCACTACTTCTCCATCTGCGCCGTATTTATCCATCTCAATCCAGTCACCTATCCGCAGCATGTTGTTGGAGGTCAGCTGGATTCCAGCTACGAATCCTAAGATGGAATCCTTAAAAACCAGCGAGAAAACTGCCGTTAAGGCACCGATACCACTTAAAAGCGCCAGGGGACTCTGGCCCATCATGTTTGCCACAATGATAATGCCCGCTACAATGTAAATCACGATTTTTACAACCTGGATAAGACCTTTCATAGGCCGTACCCGGGAGACAGGGTAAAACTGATAAATTTCATTAATGGAATCCAGCACCGCATTCAGCACCAGTATGGCTATTATAAAAATATAAGTTAAGGTGACCCTCTTTATAAACACCTCGTAGTACTGAAAAACCGGGGCAAAATTATACACCACAACACCCGGAAGAATAAGAGCCAGCCGGTGGAACACCTGTCTGTTCAGCATTATCTCGTCCCATTTATGTTTCGTCCCCGCAATATACCGGGTCAGGAGCTTTAAAATAATCTTCTTTGTAATCAGATTTATGGCGATACAAAGAATAACAAGTATAACCACCATAATTGCGCCGGATAAATAAACTGCATAGATGGGTTTTAATCCACGCTCCATAAATAGGTTTTTAAAATATTCCATGATATCCTTCCCTTTCCGCTTCTATCACGCTGTACATAAGAACCTTTCAAACAGCTTTACCTTATATGGAATATGCATTTAATTACCGGTTCATTCCTTTCGGATATAATATGTATATAAATATAATTTATTCAATCAGCTTATGGCAATTGGTATATCACTTATTGTACAATATCTGCCCAGGCTTTCGTACGACTGCTATAAAGACAAGCTTCCACCAGCTTCATAATATAATGTCCATCCCTAAAGGTAGCATAACCAGCCAAATCCTGCGTAAAGCTTTCGCTTAAAATTGATTCATAAAACGAATTTACCGCACTTTTTAACGCATCGGCCCAGCCCAGGGAATGGCCGCCGGGCAAAGCTGCATAAGACTTCGCCCCTCCGGTCAGAAACTGGGGACCTGCGTATATTTCCTCATTTCCCGTATCCCGGTGCCCGACCCATAACTTATCAGCCCTCTCCTGTTCCCAGGTCAGGGCTGCTTCACTTCCGTTGATCGTAATATCCAAACCATTCTTTTTACCGGCACTCACCTGGGATAAATCAATCAGTCCCTGGGTTCCGTCATCAAACCGTACCATGATAAAGGCAGCATCTTCCGAATGAATAGGAATCTCTTCCACGGTATTACCGTGTTTTTCCGCATAGGTGCCTCCAACCTTATCCGTCCGCTTTCTCACGGGATGGACCGTAATCAGATTGGCATACACCGATGTAATACGCCGATCCAATATGTACTGTAAAATATCAAAGCAGTGGGAGCCGATATCCGCCACTGCCCGTGATTCTCCTCCCACCTTGGGATCCAGCCTCCAGTCATAGTCGGTATCGTATAAAAGCCAATCCTGAAGATATCTGGCATAAACCAACAGTACTTTACCAATACTCTGGTTTTTAACACGTTCATGCATTTCTCTTACCATGGCATTATGTCTGTAATTAAAATTAACACCGGCGGCAACTCCCTTTTCCCGGGCAGCGAAAACCAGTTCCTCCGATTCGGCAAAAGTCAGGGTCAGGGGTTTCTCGCAGTATACATGTTTGCCGCTTTCTATTATGGCTTTATTAATACTGTAATGCATGGCACTTGGCGTGCAGTTATGTACAATGTCAATTGTTTCATCTTTAAGCATCTCTGTATAGTCCGAATAACAAACCGGAATCTTAAACTGTTCCTTTACAGACTTAGCCATATCGGCATTCTGATCCGCAATGGCAGCGACTTCGGTGCCCGGAATTCTGCGAATTGCTTCAATATGCTGCTTACCGATAAATCCGGTACCAATAATTCCAACCCGTAAAACCTGTGAACCCATACTTTACTCTCCTTTTATTATTTACTGTAACTTTTAATTTATTTATGTAAAGTTTACATTTTAATACTATCTGTATTATAGGTAATTGTCAATATATTTTAATGTTTTATAATATATTTTTTATTTATATTGCATATTTTTTAACAAACTACATGCATTTTTATACTTTCCAATGTAATTATTTAAAATTATTTTGGATATAAATCGAACCAAACAGCTTCATGATCTTTAAAACAAATCAATTATTTTACTGTAAATTTACATTTTGTTTATTTGACACATCTTTATATTAATCTTTCTCTTATCCGCAGCCGAATTACTCCTTTACATTATTTACATTACCCGATATACTATACTAGAACAAATTATACTATTTTTTTGCAGGAGATTGTTATGAAGAGAAGTTCGATTACTATAGAAGAAATAGCAGAAAAAGCTAATGTTTCCATTGCTACCGTATCCCGTATCATTAATCATAAAGACTCAGTAAAACCGGAAACCAGACAGCGGGTTTTAGACGTAATGCAGGAACTTAATTTTCTTCCCCGAACCGCCGCTCCTTTGTCCGATGCCAATAGTAATGTGATCCTTATGTGCGTTCCCGAATTTGACAATCCCTTTAACAGTCTGGTTATTAACGGGGTGCAAAAGTCCGCCCACGAACACGGTTATGATGTCCTGCTGCTTCAGGCCAAGTCCTTTTACACCGACAGCAGTGATTATACCAATATATTAAAGAACAATTCCATCGCCGGGATTATTATACTATCCTCCGTACCCCACCCAAAACTCATTGAAGAATTATCCTTTCGGTGTCCGGTGGTTATGTGCTCCGAGTATTGTGAAGAGTATAATGTTCCTTTCGTCAGTATCGACGATGTGGCGGCCGCTAAGACAGCAGTAAGTTATCTGATTTCCTCGGGCTGCAAAAAGATCGGCATGATTAACTGTTCTTTGAAACACAAATATGCAAGGCACCGGGAACAGGGTTACCGCGAGGCATTAGAAGCTGCGGGGATGACTGTTAACGAATCCTGGATTGCCCATATTTCCTCTGTTAATTACAGTCTGGCCTTATCTAACGCCATGCATATATTAAGCCTGCCCGACCGTCCGGATGCATTCTTTGCCGCTTCCGACGTATTTGCCGTCAGTGTCATGAACGGAGCCAGAAAACTCGGTTTGTCCGTACCGGAGGACGTATCTGTCGTAGGCTTTGATAACATTGAATTGTCTACCATGACGGAACCCCAGATTACTACCATCGAACAGCCTTCCTATCAGCTCGGCTTTCAATCCTGCGAACTTCTGGTAGAAAAAATCAATAAGCCTTTTATCGAAGATAAACAGATTATACTTGGCACCGAATTGATTGTCCGGGGATCTACATTATTAAAATAACTGTTACCTGTAAATTATTGAATTTTACAGAAAGTAATGTTACAATTTATTCATAAAGGAGGTATTTTTATATGAAACTAGGATTTGTAAGTGCAGTATTGGCGGATTATACCTTTGAAGAGGTAATCGATTTCGCAGCAGAACAGGGCTTTGAGTGTGTGGAGATGGCTTGCTGGCCCAAGGGTAAGGCTGAGCGCAGATATGCTGGGGTAACCCATATTGACGTAGATACTTTGACAGAAGAGAAAATTGCTTACATAAAGCAATACTGCCAGGATAAAAAAGTGGAGATTTCATCTCTGGCCTACTATCCCAATACCATGGACGGCGATC
>JAEZSL010000382.1 GCA_023443925.1 Bacillota bacterium
ATATGAAGTTAAATGAGGATAATAAAACCGTTGCCGCCATGGACTTACTGGTACCCGGAATCGGTGAAATTATCGGAGGCAGCCAGAGAGAGGATAATCTTGATAAATTGGTTGCCAGAATGGATGAACTGGGCCTTAAGAAAGAGGATTATGATTTCTATCTGGATCTTAGAAAATACGGTTCCGCAAGACATGCCGGCTTTGGCCTGGGCTTTGAACGCTGCGTTATGTATCTGACCGGAATGGGTAATATCCGTGATGTTATTCCTTTCCCTCGTACAGTTAATAACTGCGAACTGTAATGTTTTGGCAGACTGTACAGCTCACAGCTTTTACATCTTAAGGATAAAAATCTGAATTAATAGTTGGGGAATGAGAATAGTGTTACAATTTAGCAGAAGAATGGAACTATGTGGTTATTATATTTTGCTGCCAAATCTTCAACAGATTTATAAGGAATATTGATAGAAACTGCTTTTATTTTATGATACAATAAATAAATATCAAGTTAGAAACAGAGGATAGTTGTTGATTCCCTTTTCAGTGGAGTACGAAAGAAAAGGGGGTGATGCCATGACAGTGTATGAAACCATGTGTCTTATGCTAGAATTTGGGTTATTCATCATTGCACTAATCACCTTGATTATAGCAATAATCAAAATTACAAACAAAAAATAACTATCCTCTTCACCGCTAAGTTGTAGGATAGTTATCTTGTAACATTCACACTGAACTGTTAATCAATTGACCTCTCACAGTCCTTTGATTATTTCTAACTCGATTATAAACCAATTGCTGAAATAATGCAAGAGGTTAAAGGGTGTCAGATTAAAGCTGGCATCCTTTATTTATTATTGTATTTTATTTTAGATTTATTCATCAGCGACTACTTTCTAGTTTGTATTCGCAAAGGTGCACCTTTAAGAACACTTGAAAACATCATGTACTCTCGAATATGTTCTTTTAGAAATCCTTAAATAGGAGATAGTTATTTATCGTTCCTAGAAAACTAATGTATCGACAAATTCATATGTATTGCGACATCTGATATTGACAAACGGACAATATCATGGTAACCTTTTTAAGTATTATATGAGGGAGTAATTAGCGCAGATTAAAAGCGTGGTAAGTCAACATCCCTGGCTGTTTTAACAGCCTGGCTTATCTTAAAATATGAGACTCATGTACAGCGGGACACTGTACTTGAGTTTTTTTTTATAAAAAAGATCAAGTACAGTAACTTGATCTTTTTTATTAGGAGGATATCGATGAAAGAGTATTTGCAATCAGCAGGAGAAGTTTTGCAGGCGTTAAAAGCGGATGCGGAAGGGCTTACCACTGTTGAAGCGGAAAGAAGACTGAAACAAAATGGTAAGAATAAACTAAAGGAAGCCAAAAAAGATCCGCTAATTATTCGCTTTTTAAATCAGCTGAAAGACCCTATGGTACTTATATTAATTGCTGCGGCTGTGGTTTCCGGGGTAACCGCCGTATACGCCGGAGAATCCTTTGCGGATGTCATAATCATCCTGGCAGTTGTTGTTATCAATTCCATTCTGGGAGTATACCAGGAAAGTAAGGCTGAGAAAGCAATTGAAGCTTTACAGGCCATTTCCGCCGCAACGACTAAGGTGCAACGTGACGGTAAAATTCAGACTGTAAAAAGTGAAGACCTGGTAGTTGGAGACGTTATTGTCTTAGAAGCCGGTGATTCCATTCCGGCAGATGCCAGATTATTGGACAGTGCCAGTATGAAAGTAGAGGAAGCAGCCTTAACCGGGGAGAGTGTTCCGGTAGATAAGATAATAAATGCTCTGAACTTAGGTGAACAGAAAGATATCTCCCTTGGAGACCGTAAAAATATGGTATATATGGGCAGCGCCGTGGTATATGGCAGAGGAACCGCGGTGATTACGGCAACCGGTATGGACACAGAGATGGGTAAAATTGCAGATGCTATTACAAAAGCCCAGGAAAATGCCACACCATTACAGCTTAAATTAAATCAGCTAAGTAAAACCTTAAGTTTTCTGGTACTTGGCATCTGTGTGTTTATCTTTTTCTTCAATGTGTTCCGTCTCTACCCGGATATTTCCGGTGAAGGCATTCTGGAAACCTTTATGGTTGCCGTATCCTTAGCCGTAGCCGCCATTCCGGAAGGACTTGCCGCCGTTGTTACGATTGTGTTATCCATTGGTGTAACCAATATGTCAAAGAAAAATGCGGTAATCAGAAAATTAACAGCCGTTGAGACTTTAGGATGTACCAATGTTATATGTTCCGATAAAACAGGTACCCTGACTCAGAATAAAATGACGGTTGTGGACAGCTTTGGCAAGGACGAGCAGTTTTTAGGCAGGGTTATGGCCCTTTGTAATGATGCCCACTTAAATGAAGCCAATGCAGCCGAGGGTGAACCGACGGAAGCAGCTCTTGTTAATTATGCTTTCAAACTGGGAGTAGCCAAGAATAAAGCGGAGCTAGCCACTCCTCGTGTCGGAGAAGCTCCCTTTGATTCCGGCAGAAAATTAATGAGTACCATTCATAAACTGGAGAACGGAAGCTTTGAACAATATACAAAGGGTGCCCCGGACGTACTGGTTGCCCGTTGTACCTCTTACTGGGACGGTTCTGCCAGGAAGCCTATGACAGAGGTTATGAAGTCGGAAATCCTAAAAGCCAACAAATCTCTGGCAGATCAAGCCCTGCGTGTTCTGGCCGGTGCTTTCCGTTCTTTTGATCAGATGCCGGCAGAGATAACCCCGGAATCGCTGGAACAAGAGCTTTGCTTTGTGGGACTAACCGGTATGATTGATCCGATCCGCCCCGAAGTAAAACCTGCCATTACCGAATGTAAGGCAGCCGGCATCCGTACCGTAATGATAACCGGAGACCATAAGGATACTGCCGTTGCCATTGCGAAACAGCTGGGTATTATTAAAGATGCTTCCGAAGCCCTGACCGGTGCCCAGCTGAATGAATTAAGCGATCAAGAGCTGGATGAGACCATTGCAAAAT
>JAEZSL010000387.1 GCA_023443925.1 Bacillota bacterium
GTATTACCAATACAGGTATGATTGATGCCGGACTCAATGTTAATATGGAGATCAACCCTTCCATCGTAAGAGACGGAAGTATTCTGGATTACTGCCGTTTAAAGAATATAACCATACAAGCCTGGTCACCTTTCCAATACGGCTTTTTTGAAGGCGTTTTCTTAGATAATGACAAGTTCCCCGAACTGAACCAGAAGATTGATGAGATTGCAGCCGCGAAGGGTGTAACCAACTCTGCCATAGCCGTGGCCTGGATTTTAAGGCATCCTGCCAAAATTCAGACGATTGTAGGCACTACCAATGCCAGCCGCCTAAAAGATATCTGCAAAGCCTCCGGTGTTGAATTAACCAGGCAGGAATGGTATGAAATCTACAGAGCAGCCGGTAATAAACTTCCATAAACCTGTAACTATCCGAAAAATTAATAATGCGGGAGACCATTCCTTCCTGGTCTCCCGCATTTATACGATCTATCTATCCAGCAACTCTGGATATAGCCAGCAACTTTGGATTTAGCCGGCAGCTCTGGATTTAACCCGCAGCTCTGGGATAAATACTATACATTGAAACTACCTGCTCCGAATTTCTGCCGGTAACCGCATTTTCTGCACAGTTCTTCTACTGCCTGCCGGTTGGAAAAACCCTCGTAAATGTTTTCTGCCCGAGAACTGTTAATAATATCAGAAAAAGACATCTCGTGAATGCTGCCCAGATTCAGAATTCCTTCCCCATCCAGACAGCAGGGTACTACGGTACCGTCTGCCAATACCGCTGCCTGATTTCTTAATCCGTGACAGAAACCTTGTCCGCTTTCTTCTGCTTCTTTTAAATCCGGCCATTTAAATTCATAATCCTGGTTTAAGTATAGCCTTTCACCTAGTTTTATTCCTCTTGCCTCACCAACCCGGTCATAGATGGATGTTTGAAATTCTGTTTCCAGGCGTTTAATAATCTCCCGGTTTTTATTTTCCAAGTCATTCAGGTTATGATCTTTTGCCAGATTCCAAAGTCTTAAGGCTATAATAACATCTGTCCTAAGCCTGGCTTCTCTTATAAATTCCAGAATATCATCCATATAAACCTGCATCACCATATCTGCTCCGGTATTTCCTTCAAAACTATGGAGTGAAAAATTAATCTGCCGAAGTGAAGGTTTATCCATCAATTTATCTTTAACCTGCCGAATTAGTGTGCCATTGGTGGTTATATTAACTTTAAAGCCTTTCTCATAACTGATATCCAGAAACCGGTCCAGTTCCGGATGAAGAAGGGGCTCGCCCTTCACATGAAAATACAGATATTCCCCATGGGGTTTTAGCTGATCCAATACCTTGCAGAAGGTACTCTCATCCATAAAGGCAGCTTCCCGTTTTGTCACCGGACAAAAACTGCAGGCCAGGTTACAAACATTGGTTATTTCAACATATAATTTTTTGAATTTTTTCAAAAGAAACTCCTTGCATTTTAATCCGCAGCCTATTGCTACGATAATAGAGTATCAAATTTTTTGCTTAATGGCAACCCTTATGGAATTATACAGGACACAGATTACATAATATCTGTAAAATTTGGGAATATTAATGGAATAGCTTATATCTCACAGGCTGTTAAATAATTTACGGAGTGATGCATATGTTTACGGATAAAAGATTAACCGGTGCTTATAAAAATGCAAAAGTAGAATACTTTGATGAGAATTCGAAATATGTATTTTTCAGTGACTGTCACAGAGGCGATGATAGTGTATCCGATGAATTTGCCAGAAACCAGATTGTATTTTTGCGGGCACTGGAATACTATAACAGAAATAAATATACTTACGTAGAAGTAGGGGATGGAGATGAACTCTGGGAATACCCGGACTTTAAAGTGATTCGTTTAGCTCATAGTGATGTTTTCCTGGGTTTGAAGAAATTTTCCGACGATAAGCGAATGCGTATCATTTATGGAAATCATAATATCTATTTAAGAAATAAACTATATGTTAAAAAAAATTATTATGAATATTATGATGAATACAATCAGAATAAACAGGATCTTTTTACAGGAATTATTCCTCAGGAAGCCCTGGTTTTGAAAAATAAAAAAACAAAGCAGGAAATTTTTATCGTTCACGGTCATCAGGGTGATCTTATGAATGACCAGCTCTGGGTCATCTCCATGTTTATGCTGCGATATTTCTGGCGTTATCTTCATGTGGTAGGTTTTCACAACCCGGCAAGCCCGGCAAAAAATCTGTATAAAAGGCACAAAATCGAAAAAGCTTTCAAAAAGTGGATACGTAACCACAAAAGGATGCTTATCTGTGGTCATACCCACAGACCCCGGTTTCCAAAAAGCAGGGAACTTCCTTACTTTAATACCGGCTGCAGCATTCATACCAAGGGAATAACCGGTATAGAAATTATAGGCGGGAAAATATTGATGGTAGACTGGAGAATCCGGGCCGGTGAAACTGGCAATATGGAAATAGTCAGAACGGTAATGCGAGGGCCGGTACCGATTGAAAAATATAATATGTTGAAATTCCCTTTCTAACTTGTAACTACTAAGGGGCACTAAAATAAGCTGCTTTTCCATTTCAAAAAACTCTGCCGTGTATCCGGGTGCATGATTTCACTTAGTATACACGGCAGTATTTTCGTTTCCTTTACTATTATATATTATGTACTGAATTCTTTCGTCAGTTTCTTAACCCAGTCATACCGGTTTACCTTAACAACGGCAACGGCACATTTTAGAATCTGATCGCATTTTAGACATAAAAAGACAATCCAGGTTGGTGCTCCAATGACGAATGCCATAAACATAGAAAGCGGTATTACAATTAACCAGACGAATATAAGATCATTAATTAATACAAAGTGGGTGGCACCTCCGGCACGTACGATACCGGTTAAGGTAGACATCTGGTATGCGGTTCCGATAACGGTTATGGACAGAACCGTTAAGAGTGTACTGGCAATATCAATCGTTGATGCCGATACATTATAAACCAGAAGTACATAATCCTTTGCCAGATACAATAGCAGACCGGTAACAATCCCTCCTGCTATAAACACCACCTGAAGCTTTTTGGAATACGCTTTTATCTTATTAAGATCTCCTTCTCCCGCTGCATTACCGATTATAATAGCGGAAGCACTGGATATCCCATATACCCCTACACAAAATATGGAATATATGGTATTGGCAATGCTTACCGCAGCAATGGAGTCCGCACCAAGCCTGCCAACGATTCCTCCCTGAACCGCCATATTAATTCCCCAAAATACATCTCCCATAATGACCGGAAATCCGTAGCGGAAAAAATCTTTCACTAATACCAGATTCGTATTCAGCAGTTCATGAAAACGCAGGGACAATTTTTTATCTTTGAAACGAATATAAAAAATAAAGCAGCTAAATTCCACAATTCTGGATATCAAGGTAGCAACCGCCGCTCCTTTTACTCCCATTGCCGGAGCTCCAAGCTTTCCAAATATAAAGACCCAGTTCAAACCAACATTCAGGAAAAAACATAAAAGGGATAGATATAATCCCACCTTCACCGTACCGATACACCGCAGTGAAGCATTTATAACATTGCTGATACAAAACAGGAGATAACTAAAACAGATAACTCTTGCATATTTCACCGCTTCCTCAATTACTACCGTTTCATTGGTAAACAAACCAAGAAATTCTCTGGTAAAGAAAAATACCAGAATAAAGAATATAACTGCAAAAACCGCAGCGAACTTTAAGGCAATGCCAATGATGCTTTTAACACTATCCTTATCATGTCTTCCCCAATACTGGGCAGCCAGTACGATTAATGCGGCTCCGATACCGGATACCAGCATCTGAAGAATTACTTGTATCTGATTGCACAGATATACTCCCGAAATAGCGACTTCCCCCAAAGAACCCACCATGATATTATCTGTCAGCCCCACGGCAAAGGAAATAATATTCTGCAATGCTATGGGTACTGCTAAAATAAACAAACGCTTATAAAAAGCTTTATCAACCATGACAATAAGACCTCTCCTCCAAAATAATATGATCTACTGCATTAACAGAAGATTTTTAATATATTCAAGACTTATCTGCAGATCAAAATAACTGTCCCGTTCATAAGCCAGATCATGATCTGCCAGAAGCCATTCCGGAGCACAGGCCATAATACCGGGCATCAAGGCCGGAGTATTCAAGATTCCATAGCCGGTTGGTCTGAATTCAAAAAAGCTGTGTTCCTTATCTCCTTTTTGACCGTTTAATTCAAATACATTGCCGATTTTTGCCGTATCCTCTGCATAATAATCTTTAAGATGAATAATCGGACAGCGTTCCTTGTATTTTTCAAGAAAATATTCCGGCTTTGCTCCGCCGATTGCCATCCAGCCAAGATCCGGTTCAAAGGAAAGATATTCAGTCGGTATTTGGTCCAGAATTTCTTCCAGAAAATAACGTTCACCTGCTTTGCAGGTTAATTCTCTGTCATGGTTGTGATATAACAGGGTAATCCCCTGTTCCTTACAACGCTTTCCGATTAAAGCTGCATCTTCACAGTACCGGCTGACTGCCTCCTGGTCAGAAAACTTTTCTTTCGGTAAACCGTTGATTGTAATAAAACTGCATCCGATTTCTTTATGTACCGCAATGGTTTTATCCAGGTTATCCCTGAATTCATAATAATCTACGTGATTTCCTACTGCTTCCAGCTGCAGTTCAGTCAGTTTTTCACGGAGATCTTTTGGAGCCTTACCGAAAAACCCCAGAAACTCGATACCGTCAAAACCAATTGACTTTAATTTTTCCAATACGGAAAATAAGTCTTTCTCACATTCTTCCCTTACTATATACAAGGGTGCAGCTATTTTAACCTGCTTCATATACTTACCGCCTTTATCAG
>JAEZSL010000404.1 GCA_023443925.1 Bacillota bacterium
GGCTGCAATATACAATTTGACTTTGATCCGATGAACAGCTATTAACCCCGGAGCTTAGAAGAGTTATTCAAGGCAGAATATTGACAGATAAGAAAAAACAGGATATCATAACATGTCCGGGGAGGCATTAAACACTAGCTCCCATGGCATAAATCATCTGCTGGCAGATGGTTTACCGTCTCAAATCAGGGCATGAAATATATAATATTTCACACTAACGCCCATGCTTTTTGGGCATAAATCTTGAAGAATAGCATCTTTTGCTATTCTTCAAATGACTCGTATGCATCTCGCGAGGCAATTCACACTAACGCCCATACATATCGCAAGTCTACCTGCGATACTGCTTAAATAGCAGGATTAAAAATGCAGCGCATTGTACAACCTGATTCTAGCTGTCCCATGTTGACAGTTAAGTTTCTTTAAAAGCGATGTATTTGTGTAACATATAAGTTGAATATGCTTTTTACCTGTGCCGGAAAAAATACCTTACATTCAGCTAATAAGTCAGCACGGGAATAATAATTTCAGTTTATATAAAAATAAAAGCAACCCAAGACAACAGAATGTAATTATTAATGAAAATAATGGGAAGGGATGATTATATGGCAATCAGAAATATCAGATTAATAGGAGACAATATTTTAACAAAACGGTCCAAAGAGATTAAGGAGATAACTCCGAAACTAAAAATGTTGATAGAGGATATGCTGGATACCATGCATCAGGCAGAAGGAGTAGGTTTGGCAGCTCCCCAAATCGGCATATTAAAACGTCTGGTGGTTATAGATGTATCACCGGAAGGAGACAGTCCCATTATTTTGATCAATCCGGAAATACTTGCTACGGACGGGGAACAGACCGGGGAAGAAGGCTGTTTAAGTGTGCCGGGCAAATCGGGCGTTGTAACAAGACCTAATTATGTTAAAGTAAAAGCTTTGAATGAAAATATGGAAGAGTACATCGTAGAAGGCAGTGAGCTGCTTGCCAGGGCACTTTGCCATGAGATTGATCATTTAAATGGTGTTTTATATGTTGATAAAGTAATCGGCGGATTACATTCAACCACAGAAGAGCAGGAATAAGAAATTAAAAATATCTTAAAGATTATAAAGTCTTTCTTAAAGTGTAGATTTTACCTTTTTATTCTTATATAATTAATGTGCAAAAGCAGCAGTAAACAGGAGGCGATATAGATGAATATCGTATTTATGGGGACGCCGGATATAGCGGCAGTCATATTAGATAAATTGATCCGGTCCGAGCACCGGATACTTGCAGTGGTAACACAACCGGATAAACCAAAAGGCAGAGGAAATCAGGTGCAGTGTACACCGGTAAAGGAACTTGCATTAAAGCACGACATACCGGTATTGCAGCCCAGAAGGGTAAAAGATGAAAGTTTTCTGCCGGTTCTAAGGGAATTGAATCCGGAGG
Organism: Bacillota bacterium; assembly: GCA_023443925.1. Next base: position 1,438 of record JAEZSL010000404.1, read on the forward strand.
CTATTGTTGTAGCAGCCTTTGGACAGATACTTTCACAAACAATACTGGAACTGCCGGTTTATGGCTGTATTAACGTTCATGCTTCCCTGCTTCCGAAGTACCGTGGCAGCGCACCAATTCAGTGGGCGGTTATAAACGGAGAATCCAAAACCGGAATTACCATTATGCATATGGATGCCGGTATAGATACCGGAGATATGATTATGAAAGCAGAAGTTATGATTGACCGTAAGGAAACCGGAGGAAGCCTGCATGATAAGCTGGCAGAATGCGGCGGTGAATTGCTGTTAAAAGCTTTAAAAGCAATTGAAAACGGAACAGCTTCAAGAGAAAAGCAAAAAGATGAAGACTCAAATTATGTCAAAATTCTGGATAAAACAATGGGACTGATTGATTTTAACAGGACAGCGGCAGAAATTGAACGGCTTATCCGGGGACTCAATCCCTGGCCAAGTGCTTATACGTATCTGGAGGGAAAAACCCTTAAGATTTGGGATGCCGATGTTATTGAGCAGGATAACGAAGGAACACCGGGTGAGGTTATTCAGGTCACCAGGGATTCCATTATCATTAAAACCTCCTCGGGAAGTCTGGCGGTGAAAGAACTGCAGCTGGAAGGTAAAAAACGTATGACCGTGGATGCTTTTCTGCGGGGCTATTCCATACTGCCGGGTATCATACTAAACAACCCGAAACAGTAGTTATAAAGAAATGATTTCAGTTATTCTTATTAATAAATAATTTGATATCATTTTGAATAGAAAACCCTGCCTGGACGTAATTCTATAATAAGAAACAATCATAATTTACAGCCTGGCATAACAGGAGGAATAAAGTTGTTTTTTTGCAATATTAAAGGATAGGTATTTCTAATTGACGTAACATGACTTGCACGTTTTCGTGCGGATAGGAGGACATTATGTATTTTCCATATTTCGATCCAACATATTTCCTGGTTATAATTGGCGCTTTGTTGTCTTTGGCCGCATCTGCCAGAGTAAAAACCACCTTTGCAAAGTACAGCAGGGTCAGAAGTTTATCTGGCATGACCGGAGCACAGGCTGCCGAGAAAATTCTTCATTCAGCCGGCATCCATGATGTAGCCGTACTTCATACAAGCGGAAACCTGACCGACCACTATGATCCTAGAAGTAAAACTTTAAAATTATCTGACACGGTATACGGCCAGAGCTCCGTAGCGGCAATTGGCGTAGCAGCCCATGAATGCGGCCATGCCATACAGCATAATGACGGATATATACCGCTGCGGTTAAGGTCTGCGATTGTACCTGTGGCGAATATTGGCGCAACCATCTCCTGGCCATTAATCTTAATCGGTTTGTTCCTGGGATATTCCCAGACCTTGATTAATATAGGAATTATTCTGTTTTCCTGTGCTGTGCTATTTCAAATTGTAACGCTTCCGGTGGAACTGAATGCATCTGCAAGAGCAGTCCGTATCCTGGACGAAACCGGTATTTTATACGGGGAAGAAGTTACCCATACAAAGAAAGTACTGGGTGCGGCGGCTCTGACTTATGTGGCGGCAGCAGCAGCCTCAATCCTCCAGCTCTTAAGACTTGTGATTTTATTTGGAGGAAGGAATCGTGACTGATAAGAAAGAACAAATGAATGCCAGGGAAATTGCTTTGACAGTTCTTATTGATATTACGGAAAACGGCAATTTCAGCCATATGGCAGTAAACCGTACCTTAAACCAGTATCAATATCTGGAAAAGCAGGACAGAGCCCTGGTCACCAGAATTTGTGAAGGTACCCTGGAGCGGTTGATTACTCTGGATTATATATTGGACCGGTATTCAACTGTTAAAGTTAAGAAAATGAAACCTTTCATTCGGAATTTATTAAGAATGAGTGTATACCAGATTAAATACATGGCACAGATCCCTGAATCCGCAGCCTGTAATGAAGCGGTAAAACTGGCGAAAAAACGTGGATTCGGGAATCTGTCCGGATTTGTAAACGGCGTTTTAAGGAATATCATCAGAAATCCGGAAAAGATTGTATTTCCAGATGAAAAAAAAGAAGAAAAGCGTTATATAAGTGTGTTATATTCAGTACCGGAGTGGCTGGCAGAACAGTTAATCAGTCAGTATGGCTATAAAGCAGCCAAGCAGTTTTTTGAAGCGGCATTTCAGGATAATAAAACCACAATTCGTTGTAATACAGATAAAATAACCCCTGAGGAGCTGAGCAGGTTACTGGAAGAGACTAAGGTTACTGTGGAACCGGGAGCTTATTTACCCTATGCATTTAAGATCGGAGATTATAATTATCTAAGTGAGATGGAAAGTTTTCAGAAGGGCTATTTTCAGATACAAGATGAAAGTTCCATGCTGGTAGGAGCCGTTTCCGGTGTAAAAAACGGAGATATGGTCATTGATGTATGCGCTGCTCCCGGGGGAAAATCTCTTCATATGGCCGAACGATTAAAGGCCTCAGGTCAGGTGGAAGCCCGGGATTTATCTGAAACCAAAGTAGACTTAATACGTGAGAATATCAGCCGCTTAGGATACCGGAATATTGTGACAAGAGCAGCGGATGCGCTGGTTTTAGATGGAGAGAGTATTGAAAAAGCAGATATTGTAATTGCAGATTTGCCCTGTTCAGGCCTGGGGGTAATCGGAAAAAAACCGGATATTAAATACAATATGACTGAAAAGAAGCAAAAGGATCTGGCAGAACTGCAGAGAGACATACTTGGTACCGTTCATCAATACGTTAAGAAAGACGGTACTTTATTATACAGTACCTGTACTGTGAACAAGGAAGAAAATATCGAAAATGTCAGGTGGTTTACAGAACATTTTAATTTCAAACTGGAAAGTCTGGATCCCTTTCTGCCAGCATCCCTGATAAGTGAAACTACCAAGGAAGGGTATATTCAGCTGTTACCCGGTATTCATGATACAGACGGCTTTTTTATAGCCAGATTAAGAAGAATCAGTTAGTAAACAACTGTTTTATCAGATTAACATAGAATAGGAAGTAATATGTCAAAGATTGATATTAAATCATTAAACCTGGAAGAGTTAAAGGAACTAATGGTAAACCTGGGTGATAAACCTTTTCGGGCAAAGCAAATTTATGAATGGCTTCATGTAAAACTGACTTACGATTTTGAGGATATGACAAATCTGTCCAGGCAGTTAAGAGAGCAATTGGCGGAGAAATGTGAGATTACCGGTCTGGCCGTTGTAGACAGACTAGTTTCAGAAGAGGGTGAAACCACTAAGTATTTATTCCGGCTGGAGGATGGACGGGTACTGGAAAGTGTATTAATGAAGTATCACCATGGGAATTCCGTATGCATTTCTTCCCAGGTCGGTTGTAAAATGGGCTGTAAATTCTGTGCTTCTACCATTGGCGGGTTTGAGAGGAATTTAAGTGTATCTGAAATGCTTGACCAGATCTACCGGATTCAAAAAATAACCGGAGAGAGGGTATCCAATGTGGTAGTAATGGGTACGGGAGAACCACTTGATAATTATGATAATCTGGTTAAATTTATATACATGTTAACGGATGAAAACGGATTGAATATCAGTCAGAGGAACATAACGGTATCTACCTGCGGATTGGTTGATAAAATCAAAGCACTGGCTGAAGAAAACCTTCAGATTACCTTAGCCCTATCTCTTCATGCTCCCAACGATACGGTCAGAAAGACACTTATGCCCATTGCGGAACGATATGATATAGATACAGCAATTGATGCATGTGTGTATTATTATGAAAAGACCGGACGCAGAATAACCTTTGAGTACAGTCTGGTAGAAGGCGTCAATGATTTTCCGGAACATGCAAGAGAACTTGCCGGACGGATAAAGGGGCTGAACTGTCATATTAACCTGATTCCGGTAAACCCCATCAAAGAGCGGAATTACAGGCAAACGGAAGCGAAAAATATACAAAATTTTAAAAATATACTTGAAAATTATAGAATTAATGTTACTATTAGAAGAGAAATGGGTACAGATATTGATGCTGCCTGCGGTCAGCTTAGAAAGAGTTATATGGATAAAGCGGCCGAATAAAATGCGCGGCAGTTGTCGGACATACCCGTATTAAGATTTAAAAAAGCACGTTTAGGCGGAATTTCGATATATTCGGCATCCAATATTTGCGTTTGCTTATGTTGTGTGTTTAATCGCATACATTCGCAGTTCGTCAGAACCGCAGTGACAGAAGTGTCACATATTTCTTTATAGGAGGTGTAAGCATGAGATCATTTTCAATAACGGATGTTGGCGAAAAGCGGCAGATTAACCAGGATTATGTTTTTTGTGAAGAAAACAGCATCGGCGGATTGCCTAATCTGTTTATTGTGGCAGATGGTATGGGCGGTCATAATGCAGGTGACTATGCATCCAGATTCAGTGTTGAAGTTTTTACGGAACGAATCCGGACGAATCAGCTGAAAACACCGATTGGAATGATATCGGATGCATTACAATATACCAATGATTTATTATTAGAAGAAGCCAATGCAAAAAATGATTTGCAGGGGATGGGCACCACTTTTGTTGTGGCGACTATCATTGAAGCTGTACTCTATGTGGCCAACGTCGGTGACAGCAGACTCTATGTCCTCCGGGAAGGTATTAAGCAGATAACGGAAGATCATTCCCTGGTGGAAGAAATGGTTAAGACCGGTGAGATTGAACGGAAAGATGTCCGTTTTCACCCCAACAAAAATATAATAACCAGAGCTTTAGGGGCGGGCTCGGCAGTAACCCCCGATTATTTTGAAGTCGAACTTACAGAAGGCGATATCGTCCTGATGTGTTCGGATGGATTAACCAATATGATGGATGATAAAGATATAATGGATATTGCACAGGCTTATCCGGAGGATCTGGAAATGATGGCCGGTACTTTAGTTCAAAAGGCCAACGAGAATGGCGGTAAAGACAATATATCGATTGTTCTTGTAAAACTGTAGAAAGAGGTGAGAAGAATGTTAAAACCTGGTATGTTTATTAGTGACCGATACGAAATAATTGATAAAGTAGGCTCCGGAGGTATGGCTGATGTTTATAAAGCCAGATGTCACCGGTTAAATCGATTCGTTGCCATAAAGGTGCTGAAACCGGAATACAGCGACGATAAAAACTTTGTCAAAAAATTCAGAGGAGAAGCACAATCGGCGGCAGGACTATCCCACCCCAATATAGTGAATGTGTATGATGTAGGTGATGATAACGGGCTTCATTATATTGTTATGGAGCTGGTAGAGGGCATAACATTAAAGAACTTTATTGAACGTAAAGGCAAATTAGAAGTGAAGGAAGCCGTGGGCATTGCGATTCAGATTGCAATGGGTATGGAAGCCGCTCATATGAACCACATCATCCACAGAGACATAAAGCCGCAGAACATAATCATTTCCAGAGAGGGAAAAGTTAAGGTTACGGATTTTGGTATTGCAAAAGCAACCAATTCCAATACCATAACTTCCAATGCCATGGGATCCGTGCACTATTTGTCTCCGGAACAGGCCAGAGGCGGCTATAGTGATGAAAAAAGCGATATTTATTCTTTAGGTGTCACTTTATATGAAATGCTGTCAGGACAAGTACCATTTGCGGGAGACAACACGGTTTCCGTTGCATTACTGCACATACAGGGCGAAGCCGCACCGCTTCGTGAGATTGATCCTGGTATTCCGCTCAGTGTAGATAAGATCGTACAGAAATGTATGCAGAAAAAGCCGGAGAGAAGATATCTGTCTGCTTCCGACTTAATAGCGGATTTAAAACGTTCCATAGCCAATCCCAACGGAGATTTCGTTGTGATACCGGCCGCTGGTGTGAGTGATTCACCTACCATAACAATTTCAGAAGATGAAGTAACTCATATTAAGAATGCTACAAAAATGGCAGGTGACAGATATGATACCTCCAGAAATGTGTTTCAGAACACCGACGGAAGACGTACGGATACCGGTTTAAACCAGGAAGATTCCGAAGAGGATGAAGAACTGGACAGTGTCGATCCCAGGGTGGAAAAGATCATTTTGGTTGGCTCCATTGCAGCAGGTGTTATATTAACTATACTTATCATATTCTTTGTGGTGCGGTTCTTTAAATTATTCCCTGGTTCCAATGATAATACGGGAATCCCTACGGTTGAATCAACTTCTTCGGAAGAAGCCACTACTTCACCTACACCGGAAACCAGCGAAACGGTTATGGTGCCACCCGTGATCGGATTGATGCTGGAAGATGCACAGAATACTTTATATGCCAAGTCTGAGTCCTTTAATGTAACTTATAATACGGAGGAGTATTCCGATACCTATGAAAAAGGAATGGTTATCGATCAATATCCGGCACAGGGGGTAGAGGTAGAAGCGGATTCTGAGGTAAGACTGGTTATCAGTCTTGGACCCAAGCCCTTCCAGATACCTAATGTGTATAACCTGACAGACAGCCAGGCGGTTACAAAACTGGAAGAAGCAGGCTTGATTGTACAGCATGATTATAAATACAGTGATGAAATTGAAGAAGGCA
>JAEZSL010000086.1 GCA_023443925.1 Bacillota bacterium
ACCGATGAAGCATGGAAGAAATCTCTGCACGAGTAGCATTACTCCTGGGATTGAACTTATTACCGGTGCCACCCATCATGACACCAGATTGCTGCATGGCCTTCACGGCATCTTTATAGGAGCTGCCGATGCTGGAATCGTCCGCATAGGCGGCTGCTTCACGGATGGCCGGCAGGGTATAACCGAAAATATTCGCATAATTTACGAAAATGACAGCCACTTCTTCGCGGGTAATTGCTCTTCCCGGTGCAAACTGCTCATTACCAATACCCTTAATAATGCCTTTACTGTAAGCCCATTCAATATATGGACGATAGGCGCTGTCCGCCTTCACATCATTGAAGGTGTTGGAGTTGTAGCTATTTACATCTATTCCTTCCAGTCTGCCAAGGGCGGTTACTAACATTCCCCGCGTAATATCTGCATCCGGGGAAAACTTTGTTTTCGATGTACCTGAAAGCAGCCCGCGTCCTATCACATAGTCAATGGAATTCTTTGCCCAATGGGAAGCGGTATCTGTCAGTTGTACTGCCGGGTCGGTATAGCTGATACCGTATGTAGAAAAATGGTTAGTAGTAAATATAAGGCTTCGTGTGTTGACATCATAAGCTGAGCCTGGAACACGGCTCACCTTACCCTTACTGTCCACATAAACTGCGTACAGGAAACCAACTTTTTCATTTTTAGCAGGAGTATACGGAATACTTACATAAACTGCACCTTTCCCAAAGTTTTTAACGCTGCCTTTACCTCCCTGGTAATTCGCTTTAAAATCGTACACCGGACGGCTGTCAATAGCCTTCTTAGCCGTTTTACCAAGCTTTGTGCTATTAGACTTGGTCGCTGTAAGCTGTACATCTGCGTTGGCTTGACGGTTGATTTCATTTACCGCTGCATTGTCTAACCCAATAACGATGTCCGGATGCTCAATTATCAGCTTCACTTCAGTAATTTTATTGTTTATAATCTGCTGCTGTGTGGTTTTAGGAAGGTTCACTGTAACTTTATTTGTGCCCTTTCCGGCAGTAGAAACATTAATGGAAACAGAGATTTCTCCAGCCTTTACACCTTTTTTCTCAGCCTCTGCTTTTGCATTTGCGATGGCATCAGTGAGATTTTTATCTGTTACAGTCGTACTTACGTTGCCCTTGTTATCAACGACAGCCTTAATTTCTGACACCCCGGTAACCGGCACCGTGGGATTTGAAACCGATGCTTCAGTGCCGTTTAAGCCTCCGCCGTTATTGCCTCCCGAAGTCCCACCCGGGCTGCCGCCAGGATTGCCGCCGTTATCTCTATTCGGTTGTCCGATAATGACCGCTGCCGAGTCCTCGCTGTCACTGTACAGATCGTTTCCGGCTAAACGCACCACGTAGGTACCTGCTAAAAGCCCTGTGATCTCACCGGAAGCATTGGTAGTGGCAGTCACATAGAAGTTACTGTCTTTTTTATACTCATAGAGTTTCTCTGCAGTCAGACCGGTGATTTTACCATCGCTGCCGCCATGAGAGGTTGCGTCGGTTTTACCAAGTCCTGTTGGCGCACTCTGAGTTCCCTTGTTAACAGTAAGAACGCTGATAACCTTTACACCGGCCATATGAGTGGCGGTTTCTGCTGTTGTAAGTCCGATGTTAATGGTTCCCGCCTCGGTAACGTTAAGAAGACTGCCTGTAATTGTTCCTGCTCCGGTGCCGCCTGTTTCTACTGTATACGTCCGGGAGCCTGCATTAGAATCTACCGAAAATAGCCCGGATACGTTGGTAAGGTCTACCGTTGTTCCGCTGTATGTGACAGTGGCAGCACCCGTCGTATTGTTAACTGAAGATTTTGTTTTCTTAATTTTTATATCGGTAGCGGGATTATTTGCACTATCAACATAGTAATGATTGTCTGCGGATTTCGTAACAACCAGTGAGTATTCTCCATTGATCTTTTGTAAAACTGCCAACCCTGTGTCCGGAAGACCATCACTGCAATATATGGCAAAGCAATCAGGACCGCTGCCTGTTTTTGCATATAGGGTTCCGTTTGTGATTTTTAGGGAGTAGGCAGAAATGGCATTACTTTGTCTGGACGAATCCGGAACCTCCGCTTGTATTGTTCCTCCGGCAATTGTAAGATTACCACATAATATGCTGTTGCGTGAGGAATCATTGAGCATTGTAATTGCCACTTTCAATCTGCCAGTTCCTTTAATTGTGATATCTCCCAGCCCCCAGATTCCCATAGCAGTGCCTGTGACAGTATTTGTACTCCCATCCGCCAGTACAATGGTAGTATCTGAGGGGAGTTTCATAGCAAGATTATTATCCGTTTTCAAATCCATTCCATTCAATTCAAGAGTTTTAGCAGGATAGCCCTTGGCACTATTTCCGTTTATATACCAGGCCCAACCTTCATCGGTATCAATAATATAGGTTGATTTCGGATTTGCACTCACTATATTACCTCTTTTGTTCAGGTAAGTGATGCTGGTTGCATCCAAATCCAGCATAGTATTACGGGTGGGCAGATCTGTTGCCGGTTCAGTAATATCAAACTTCGCATTGCTGTTAGTGGTGACAATTAAATTTTCTCCTCTGTTTAACTTGGCAGCCGGAATATTAATTTCCATTACCTCGTCCGAGGTTTCGCCGGGCGTTCCCGAAAAAATAATTGTAACACCGGAGCCTGAGCTAATGCTTTCCACCGTTGCTGTGAGTCCCTGGGGCAGATTGGTAAACCATTCGGATACCTCCTCATTCTCCAGCAAATTGAGAAAAGTATCGTTTGTCAACGTAATGGACACAGAATTATTACCTGAAAGCGGTGTTCCAGTTATACCAGTTACCGTCTTGTTTCCAATCGTTGCAGCAGGACTGGGGGGCTGTGCGGTGATTTTTAAATCTGTGGCTGGAATATCCATATTATAAACATAATATTTACCGTCTTCCGATATCGTAACAGCCCTTATGTATTCATCCTCCAACTTCTGCAAGGCAATCATTTTATGAGGAAATCCTTGACCACAATATACCGCTTTACTGTCAGAACCGCTTGCTTTAGCATAGAGAGTGCCGGATACGATACGGATTGTATTGTTCGAAAAAACTCCATTGCTCTGCGTAGCTGCGTCGGAAGCTGATGCGGTTACTGTGCTTCCAATGATTTTAAGTTCGGACGAACAGAATATACCGATACGGCCTCCGCCATCCATCGTACTTTCCGCATACAACTCACCTGCACCCTGAATTGTCAGATTACCCAAAGCCCAGATTCCCATAGACGTGCCTATAACAGTATTGCCGCTGCCTTCGGTAAGAATTATAGTAGAACCGGCCGGCAGTTTTAGTCCAAAACTTGCCTCTTCCGTTTCCAGGTTAATCCCATCCAGCACAAGGGTCCTGGCAGAGTAACCTCCCGCTTCATTCTCATACAGATACCAGTTCCAACCTTCCGCGGTGTCGATAATATCATTTTCCATGGGATTTTGGTTCACCAATATATCGTTTTGATTTCTGTAAGTTAAACTGTTAGAGGTTAAATCCAACCGATTGGTACGCTGATATGGTCCTGCGATATCAAACTTCGCATTACTGTTAAAAGTAACGCTTAAATTCTCTCCACCGGTCAGCTTGTCCGCGGGAATAGTGATGTCCATCACCTCATCCGAGGATTCGCCAGGGGTGCCGGAGAATGAAATTGTAATACTTGAATCTGAGTTAATACTTTCCACAGTGGCTGTAAGTCCCTGTGGAAGATTATCAAACCACCCTGACACATCCTCTCTCTCCGTTAAATTCAGAAAGATATCGTTTGCCAACGTTATAGTAACCGAATCACTGCCCGAAAGAGGCGTTCCTTTTATGCCGGTCACCGTTGTATTCCCAGTCACGGCACTGGGTTGAAGTGATGCACCATTTATAACCTTGACGTCGGTGGCTCTGGTGCTGCCGTTATTATACACATAGGCAACAATACCTGAATTCCACGTAGCTTCGATGCTATAATCTCCGTTTGTATCCTTTTGATAAACTTTTA
>JAEZSL010000409.1 GCA_023443925.1 Bacillota bacterium
GCCATTTTCCATTTCGATTGTTACTATAGGATTTTTCTCTGCCATTTTTTTTATCCTTTCTAAAGTCAAATGTTTACATTGGACAATTATAACATATATTATGTTGAGTGTCTAATTAAATTATTAATTATTGGGTCTATAATTTACATATTATTTGCGTAAACTTAACCACATTATTTGTTTTCCACCAAAATAATACTTAATTTTATATACATGCTTTAAGGTTATATTTTAACACCCCATGGTTATAATATTTATGAATACTAGTTAAAGGAGCAGAATGTAAAATGTTATATGAGTTAAATAAGAAAGAGAAAATGAAGCATATTCTGATATATTATATGATACCCTTCACAGCCGGTTTTCTTTTGCTTCAGTTTATTGTATATTATCCGTTTATATCGAATGGTAAATCATTTATATGGAATTCAGACGGTATCAACCAGCATTATCCTGCTTTGGTGTATTACGGCAGGTTTCTTAAAAATCTCCTGGTCGGTAAGGAAATGCCCCTGGTGGATTTTAATATAGGGATGGGCTTTGATACCCTGACAACCCTTAATTACTATGCTATTGGTGATCCGCTGGCATTGCTTGCCGTATTCGGCAAAGACGGAAATACGGAGGGATTATACCATTTCTTAATTATACTCAGACTTTATTTGGCGGGTATCAGTTATCTGCTGTATTGTATCTTTAGAAAGCAAAGCAGTTACCCTTCCGTACTGGGGGCTTTTATCTACGTATTTTGCGGTTACGTTTTTTTTGCCGGGACCAGACACCCTTATTTTATTAATCCGCTTATCTACCTGCCTCTGCTTTTTCTTGGTATTGAACTCATTTTACAGAAGAAAAAACCATATTTATTTATACTGATGACCTTTATTAGTGCGGTAAGTAATTTTTACTTCTTATATATGTTGACAATAATTATTTTTATCTATGCCATTCACAGGTTCTTTTACACATATGATAAAAACAGTCCCGATCCGGTGTGGAAAATATTTTTAGGAACCGCGTTCCGGACCAGCTTATTTTATTTGCTTGGGATTATTATGTCGGCAGTGATTTTATTTCCTGTGCTTGCGGCATTTTTAAATAACGGCCGGTTTGACGCAGGTTATGACGTTAATCTGCTGCATTATACCTTAGGATATTATATTACTTTTATTAATTCCTTTATAGCCCCCAATGTAACGCCGGGTTTCTGGACTCAATGCACGTTTGCCGCCATCATTCCGGCTGCTGTCTTAGTAGTCTTTCGGAACAGTAAATACCGCAGGCTGAGAGCTGTTTTTCTGATTGGTACTATTAGTCTGCTAATTCCTTTTATCGGATATCTTATGAATGGGTTTTCTTATGTCAGTAACCGCTGGGAATTTGGATACAGTTTTCTCCTTGCATTTTTATTTACTTCGGTTTATGAAGACTTGTTCCAACTAAATAATACAGATAAGCTGCTGCTTGCAGCAGGAACTATTTTGTATGGAGTTATGGGCTTCTTTAACCCCAGTATATATATTTTGTATGCTTTCCTTATATTATGTTTCACAATAGCCTGTATTTTTGTTTTTAACCGATATACAAGGAATATTTATCTGCAGAGAACGGTGATGTTTGCATTGGTCTTTCTAAATCTGGGGCTTAACGGTTATCTGACTTACTCCGGACGGTTTGGTAACTATGTAGGTGAATTTATTGCTTCGGGAAAAGCAGATAAGACCATTGAGAACTCGGCGGTCAGTATGGTAGATAAGATATCGGACAGCTCCTTTTACCGGGTGGAGGTATACGGTGATAAACAGTATAATGAAAGTATGCTGCTTGGTTTTCGGGATGTCAGCGGTTATTTTAGCATAATGGATAAGAGGCTTTCAGAGTATATGGCCGGCCTGGAATTAGTAAGCCAGCGGGCGTCCTATCGTTTTGATAATATGGATTACCGGGCAGGTCTTAGTACTCTGGCAGGGGTTAAATACCTGGTTACTTCTGCCAAAGAGATGGTTCCTTATGGATATCAGCTGATAAATAATGATAATAAAGAAAACAAAACCTACTATTTATATGAAAACCAGTTTTCACTGCCGCTTGGTTATGGGTATCAAAATTATGTATCCAGAAAGCTTTATGAAACTTTAAATCCATTTCAAAAACAGGAGATTATGCTCAGAGCGGCTGTTTTGGATGAACCGGCAGATCCGCATTATAAGCTTGAAAAGGATGCGTATGAAGCAGGTAATGAGGCAGCCGCTGGATTAAAATCCGAAGAACTGCCGGTAACGATCCGGTATGGCAAAGGAATTACCCAGGAGGGAGAATATATCAATGTATCAAAGACCGGAGACAAAATTACCGTTTACTTTAAGGGAGCCGCTAGTTCCGAAACCTATCTCCGGCTTAAAAATTTTAATATAAATAATACTAAATATTATGCTATGAATGTCCGGGTTAAAAATGAAAATGATATTATTAAAACTGTCTATGCCAGGTCTGACAGAAACAATGCGTATTTTGGAAAAGAGGATTATGTGATAAATCTGGGCTATCAGGTTACCCCGATGAAATCCTGCCAAATTATCTTTACCAAACCTGGCAGATTTCATTTAGGTGATTTACAGGTTTATACTATGCCGATGACTGAATATGAGAAGCAGATAAAAGAGAGAGAGAAGAGAGTATTAGAGAATATACAAATCGGCAATAACCGTATTACCGGAACATATAACAGCAATTCAGATAGTTTATTATGTTTGTCGATACCCTACAGCAAAGGCTGGAAGGCATATGTAAACGGAGAAAAGACTGAACTTGTTCCTGCGAATATAATGTATATGGCATTACCGTTAAAAGCCGGTGAACATGAGATTAAGTTATATTATGAAACCCCATTTCTTAAGACCGGAATCGTAGTATCGGTTGCGGGAGGAATTTTGTTTCTTTGCTTAGTGTTATATTACAGGATTAAAAAAAATGATAAGGGATATCCTAGTTAATATAGGAATTATTTTTGTAGTCATACCTACTTTATAAGGAGATGAAGCGTTTGGACAAAATATCGGTTATAGTACCTTGCTATAATGAAGAGAAAGTAATTTACCTGTTTTATACGGAAATGAAACTTGTCATGAAAAGGATGAATACAGTGGAATTTGAAGTTATATTTATCGATGACGGTTCAACGGATAAAACATTACAGATTATAAAAGAATTAAAAGAGAAAGACAACAGAGTCCGGTATGTATCCTTTTCAAAGAATTTTGGAAAAGAAGCTGCTATTTTTGCAGGTTTGGAAAACAGTACCGGTGATTATGCAGTCATCATGGATGCGGACCTTCAAGACCCGCCATACCTGCTTGCCAAAATGTATGAGTGTCTGAAGAATGAAGATTACGACTCGGTAGCTGCCAGAAGAATAACCAGAAAGGGTGAGCCGAAGCTCCGTTCCTTTTTTGCCAGGAGGTTTTACCATCTTATGAGCCATATCTCAAAGACAGATATTGTTGACGGTGCCAGAGATTTCAGACTTATGAAAAGACAGATGGTGGATGCTATTGTTAATATGAGGGAGTATAATCGATTTTCCAAAGGAATTTTCGGATGGGTCGGTTTTAAAACGAAGTGGCTGGATTATGAAAACGTTGAGCGTGCGGCAGGTGAAACAAAATGGTCTTTCCGGAAACTGCTTTTTTATTCTTTTGACGGAATCGTTGCTTTCTCTACCATGCCTTTAGGAATTGCATCCTTTTCCGGGCTATTTATGTGTATCGTGGCTTTTATTGGTATAATAATTGTTATGATCAGGCATTTTGCGGGTGTTAAATCTGCTTACGGCTGGTCATCCACCGCCTGTATTATACTGTTTCTCAGTGGATTTCAACTATTTTGTATGGGAGTTTTAGGCCAGTACGTGGCTAAAACCTACCTGGAGGTTAAAAACCGTCCGATCTATATTGTGAAAGAACAGGGGTAGT
>JAEZSL010000042.1 GCA_023443925.1 Bacillota bacterium
CAACACTCTCCCGTATTGCCAGCTTAAAGGGAAGGAATATTTTCATCGGCAGTTTATGATTCTTATTTATTCGGCTGACCAATGTCTGTACCGCAATATTCCCCAGCTCTGCTTTTGGCATACCGACTGTTGTCAGCATGGGTGAAACATATCCCGCCAGTTCAATATCATCCATTCCTACTACGGAGATATCCTCAGGTATTTTAATACCTGCTTCGTTAAAACGTCTGATTGCCGCAATAGCAGCCACATCCGTTGCACAAAAAACAGCCGTCGGTAAAGGCTTGGCTTTCTGAAGCAGTGCATCTGCCCCCTGATAACCGCCTGCACCGTTTTGGGGACAGGAACAGACCAAAGTGCTGTCAAGGTCCAGTTTTTCCTCATTAACGACATTGAGATAAGCTTTATAGCGGATCTCATTTACCGTTTCCCCGATATACCCAATTCGCCTGTGCCCGAACCGGATCAAATAATTTAAGGCTTCCCTGGTTGCTTCATACCCATCGCATATTATCTGGTCCAGTTCGGTATCAATCACATTCCGGCCAACGTAAACGATATTTCTATAGTGATTTTTCAGGAATTGAATGGTACTCATATCAAAACGGCCTATGACAACAGCACCTTCAGTTTTAACGGATTCAATTTTTTTCAGTAACTCCAAATTGGCAAGATCTAAAACCGAATAAGAAAGGGATACTACATAGCCTAAACTTAGAGCCTTTTGTTCAACTGCCCGTGCCACCTCCGCAAAGAAAGGATTATCATCCAGGTTTTTCGTTCTTCCCAGAATGCAGGCAAAAGTAATGGGCTTCCTGAAATCTTTTTTCGTTTTATTCAGCTTTAATTCTATGGCGGACTGGTTCGGAACATATTCCGTTTCCCTGATTATTTCCCAAACTTTATCCCGTATTTCTTTACGTGCAAAATTACCGTCGGAAGAATTGATAATACGTGAAACGGTAGAAACCGACACATTGGCCCGTTTTGCTATTTCCTTTAAGGTCATGAATTATAAACCTCCTTATACAGCCGGCAGTCCCATTTGAAGGATCGTACTTAATCCTTTAAGGATTTTTTGGAATATATTATCCGATATTATACAAAGTATTTCCTACAAAGTCAATATGAATATAGATATTTCTCTCAACAAGCATATAAGAGATATAATTCAAGAAACTAAGGCAGTTTCCGGATGTTTAGGTTGAAAAATAAAATTTTCAACCGCAAGTTTGTGCTTGCGCACCACAAACTTGATATGCACAAAGAGCGTGTGCAAGAATAGAGGTTAAAATGAATTAGTATCCGCATCATTTCACTGATTCGGGCAGTAATGCTTCTGTTTCAGTGGAGGCCGAAGGCTCCGCCCTCAACAAAAACAAGGGAGTCTTCCGCCTGCTAAGGCGTGAGACTCCCTTGATAGATTAAACAAAATGTTTAATTTATAAATCCCTTTCGGATGTTAAATGAACCGGTACTGAAAGGTTTTAACTTGAATAATTTTCTAACAATGCATACAGCTCGTCCAGATCTCTTACTGCTATGCCTTCCTGCAGCTTCTGTTGTTCGAAAGCAGACAGATTTTCGATGGAAACTCCGGTATAATCAAACACCGTCTTCTGGTCGCCATAATAAGCCACAATATAACCATTCTGCTCTTTCAGGTAATATTTATACTCTACATGCTCCGCATCATATGTTTTCTTAAGAACTATATTATCCGTGGAGAAGCTCATTACTTCAAAAGATACGAGACCTTTCTGAAATTCGTTTAAAGGCAGGTCCTGCATATAATCTTTTAAGTACTGGATTACGTCCTCTCGGGTTAGTCCAATGAGATAGCTTGGGGTCGGTAATACTTCTTCCTTGGTGGTGTCGGTTTCAACATCATATGTTTGCAAAGTATATTCCGTTGTAGGCAGTATCGTATCTTCCACCTTATCAACAGGTACACTGGGGTCCGTAATATCATCCATGGTATTATCAATATTATTATCAGCATTCTGAACCGGCTCCTGGGCCGTAATATCTGTATCCGCCCTGTTTACATTCTCCTGTCCGCTTAAATGCAGATATCCGTTATTTTCCAATGACATAATCAATTCATTGTTCCTCTCAACGGCACTTTCGTTAAAATCTTTCAGTGCGTTTTTATAACTAAGATAGTAGCAGGCTGAAAACATCACGGATAACGAAAAAAAACTAATGAAATACACTAAAGCCTTTTTTAGTTTCACCATAATCACTCCTTTGGCTTTAATTATTCACTAGTTTTTCCCATATTATTCAATTTTTTTAATTATATTTGTCATTACAGTAAATGCAGCTTAACAGCCAGCCCTGCTAAGGTCCTGCCCATAGGCATTTCAACTAATTCTTCTTGTGTAACACCCTTAAGAAGTAATAACAAGCAGCCGTATACCACTGTCGAGACAGCAACCGCCGCCAGCGTACTGATGGAATTCATGCCGGTGAGACGATATAAGCCGAAATGAACCAAAAAGGCGAGCACACCCATTATGGCTGCACATGCGGTCGGTATCAGAAAAGTTTTTTTCACTTCCTGTTTGTAGTTTAAATTCTTGCCAACGGATATCCAGTTTAAAATGCAAACCAACAGAGAAAAGGTTACATTACCGATTACCAGTGCATAAGTACCTAAATTAAAGAATTCCAGCAATATGTATAAAAGAATAACATGAATTACTAATGATATGGCTGAGTGAATCACCGGAATCCTCATTTTATTGATTCCCTGTAGTACTGCATTCGTAATTGTGGATAAAGCAAAGGTAACAATCGCAACGGAGCCAAAGCGGATCAGATTAGCCGGCAGTACCCTGGCATCATGAAACAGCAGCTGCAGAATCGGCGAAGCCAGAACTCCCATACCAACCGCAGCCGGTATGGCAATAATCATATTAAATTTAACTGCCATATGTACCTTGTTCTTCACTTCATAATTGGAGCCTCCTGTTTTGGAAGCCACAAGACTCGGTATAATGGCAACACTCATGGCGGAAGCGATGGACACCGGCACATTGATCAGTAAACTGTATTTGTTGGAGTAAATTCCCCATAAAGCATTTCTGGCGTCTTCATCCAGGCCTTTACCTGCAAGCAGATGTCCGAACAGGGATGAGTCAAGAACACTGCTGATTTGGTATACGGTCTGGCTTAGAATGACCGGTATGATGGTAATAAAAAGAATTTTAAATAATTCCGGATAGGATTCTCTCGTACCAGCCGTATCTTTTCTTAACTGCCGGTCTATAACCGGTTTATAAAGTGCAAAGATAAAGGCCAGGAATATAAGAGCCGTACAGGCACCTACAAAAGTTCCAAGGGTTCCTCCTGCCGCACCAAAAGCTGCGATGTCCTGGGAAGCACTGTGGTATTTCATTAAATAATAAGCGGCTACTATACTGACTACCGCATTGACAATCTGCTCTAAAATTTGTGATACAGAAGTCGGAAGCATGGTATTTTTGCCCTGATAGTATCCTCTTAATACTCCCATCACCGCAAATACAAATACGGTGGGAGCCAATATTCTCAAGGGTATGGCGCTTCTTGGTGATTTATACAGGGCTGACGCTAAAAAGTCCGCACCAAAGAAGATACACAAGGATGCAATCGTACCCACAACAATGGCGAAACACATGGCACATAAGAAGATACGGTAGGAATTACGGTGCTGTTTCTTAACCGCTCTGGCTGCAACCAGTTTTGAAACAGCCAGGGGCAGACTATAGGAGGATAAAATCAAGGCAATATTATAGATTGCAAATGCATTGGAATAATAACCCATTCCTTCATCACCAATAATATTGGTTAAGGGAATGCGGTACAACAGACCAATAAGCCTGACAATGATTGATGCCGCCGCTAAAATACTTCCCTGAACCAAAAAACTGCTACTCTTTTTACCCATAATATCCTCCTAGATAAACATACATAGTCTGTTTATGACATTGCATGCTGAAATTCTTTTGTATTAATCTTCTTTATAACTACCTTTTAACTATCGCTTAAAACATCCTCATTGTTAAATCCTTGTCTAACCAGTATCTAATTCAAATGAGAAAGCCGTCAGCAGGATTAACTTTTATGTATACCAAACAAGCAGAGAAGCTGCATGTTTAGTCGATCGGATTGCTATGCATTTCATCATTCTTTGCCGGAAAGCACAACTTCCTTTACCCGGTTATCCGGAAATACTGCAATAAAAGTCTTGCCGGGATTAATGGTCAGTTCTTTTCCGTCAGCACCGTAATAGCGCATCTTGGCGGTACTTTCATTTTTATCCCAGGTAATATCCGTTTTTTCACCATTGGTTATATAATAGCCTTTACCGCTGGCATTTTCAATATCCATGGTTTGATACCCGTTTTTATCTATGTTCCATTCTTTTACAAACTGAACGATAATATTTTTAAAGGTCAGCTGTTTTCCCGTATTATAGTCAATATGTTCTTTGCCGAACTGATATCTTCCATATAATTTTGTTTCACTGTCATAGGTAAAATAAGGACTGGTATAGTTGGAAAAATTCAGTGTTACCTTTTCTGCTTTCTCTCCGGTTTTTAAATCCGTATCTTCATCATAAAAACGAAAATGGCCTTCATAATCCTTGGAATATGCCGTTTCATATCCTTTTATGTCAGTTCCCTTTAAAATGCCTTTCTCCGTAGCAAATGCATTATGAGGCTGTTTTATGGACTTGTCACGGTAAAAAACTGTTTCACCGATACCGGTTAAACCACTTAAATTATCAATTCCCAAAGCTTTGATTTTTTTGGTTGCATAAGTCGTTTCACCGTAATGTACATAGATTGCATCATACTCATCGGCAATACTTACAAAATAATGTCTGGCGCTGCGGACCGATCCGATTCTGGTATCATTCAGTTCTTCGAATATACCCATCATTCTGGTGATTCCGCCTTCCACCAGCGCTTCGTATAAAATAGAAGCTTCCGAGGTTCCGCTTTGAGGGGATGCCAGCTTAATATTATTAAACATAATGGCGTAGGGTCTTTTCTTGCTTACTTTTTCAGGAACCCAGAGTCCGGTAAGCTTACTTTTCGCCTCACCGTCATGATTTTCAGGTTCTTTTGTCGGTTCGGCGGTGGGTGTAGGTGTTGGGGTCACTGCTTCGGTGGGTGTTGGTGTTGGGGTAGGAACTATTTCCGTATTATTCTTTTTTTTGCATCCGGCTATTGTAATTGATATTAATAAAATTAAAATAAATATAATTAAACTGTGCTTTTTCATTTAATTTATCTCCCGTTTTTATTACTTTATCTGAAAATCATAAGCTCGTCCAATACTTTCCGCTGCTTTTCTTCCATTTGAATTCTTTCATCTTCTTCCATGTGATCATACCCAAATAAATGCATCATACTATGTGCTGTTAAGAACGCAAGTTCCCGCTCTCTGGTATGTCCGTATTCTGCAGCCTGGTCAATCACTTTTTCTACGGATATGATTATATCTCCCAGAATCAACTCTCCGGTTTCCGGATTGAAGTAATTGTCGTCCTCTTCCAGCCGGTCAAAATCCGCCGGGGTTTCATAATCAATCATCGGAAAAGATAATACATCCGTAGGTGCATCGATATCTCTGTATTCCCGGTTTATCGATCTGATTTCCTGATTATCCGTCAGAATTATATTTAACTCCACTTCATAGGGACACTGCTCTAAATCCAGTGATTTCTCCGCTACCTTTGTTATTATACTCCGATAATCCAGTTCCAGTCCGATTTCGGTTTCATATTCTATATTAAATGTCATTTTAACTCCAATCTGTGCGCACTGGCGCACGTACAAATCAGGATGTTGAAAAAACTGCTTTTGTTTTTTCAACCTAAATACCCATTATCCATCCATTTGCAGATGGGGATATTAAATCCTTTCCCAATTTACATTTGAAGAAAAAACTGCTTCAGATCATTAAACTGCTTCAATGTCAAACCAGATTCATCCAGGCTTCCTTTGGACAGCCTCATCTGAAACACATTGTCAACGATTTTCTCCATAGTCACAGAGGATACCGCCTGTCCGTCCGGAGCATCACTTTTTTCAGCTTTTTCCAGATATTCCTTTGTAGCTGTTATACTGATGGTTATCATAACGATAGCCGCTTCCGGTGATCTGGGCTTCTCATATTTTATATTATGTTCTCTGATCATATCTGAGATTACCCTGGGTAAATGATACTCCTCCGCTAATTTTATTCCCTCATCCACATATTCCTTATTGGCAATTCTGCCAATTTCATGATAAAGCCCTCCGGCTTTTGCTTTGTATTCATCGGCTCCAACCGCCCTGGCTGCCTTCTGTGACAGTTCACTAATTAACAAGGAATGCCTGTACACTTTCTCAGAATACTGTTTCAGTCTTTTCAGCAAAAGAAAATCCGTATCCAGAATTTCTTCCAGCGTCCAGGTATCCCTTTCTGCCATATTTTCTGCAGCCGCCGGTATTTTGTCCGTATCGCCGGCTGCGCTTATATCTTCAGCATCCGTATGGCTGCTACCAGACAGCACAATATCCGCCCTTGCTGGTATTTCTCCGTTTTTTAAGTTGTATACCGTATAAATCAAGAAAGAAACCAGTATGACTGTGAGTGTGGATAACACTGAATAAACAGCAGTTATACTTAGGGATTTTACCAATATAAAATTATTGATTACAAAGATTAATATAAGCTGCATGGATAATATAATAACAGCCGTATAACCGATTGTTGTAAATTTTTTCATGTAACCGGACAGCAGGCACATAAATGTGCCAAGAATAAAGAGATATACGATAAACTCCAGCTGATATCCTCCGGCAAAACCAGCAAAAAACACCAGCACAAAGGTCACCATGTAACCCAGATACATGTTAAACAGCATGGCAGTCAATAAACCGCCGGTCATCCAGATGGTAACCTCCGGCCTGTTTTTCATAAGCAGAATACAAAAAAGGGAACTCAGATACAGAATTCCGAAAACCAGATAAAAACGTGGCTGCTCATTGACTTTTTCATGCTGGATTAATATATAAAAAATAACCACCGATAGTAAAACAACGGATAATACGCTTAATTTTATCACTGTAGATAAAGGCGTCCCATTCTCATAACCAAATAAGATTACAATTAAAACAGAGATAACACCTAATATTCCGCACAATAATGATATGGGTCTTTCTCTCCTGACAGTTTCAAGATGCTTCACACAACCCCCATCTGTCTGTATCAAACTTATCAGAAACTACATTTATTTCTGATAAAGGGCACAATTCCTCTGCCTTGGCCCGGATCAGAAACCGGTTTTATCCTGTAAAATACAGACTAATCCTTTGTATTTTTTATTGTCTTTGTTTTATTGTCTTTTTCTCTTCCCGGCTCTGTCTCTTTCATAATTCCGGAATTTAGATCCGCTTAAGTTTTTCCTCTGAAAACGGGAACGATCTTCTTTTATATCTGCCTTGCTGAGTTTGCTTTCATAAGCATCATAAGCCATAACGATCTTTTGTACCAGCGGGTGTCTGACAACATCCTGGCCCGTCAAATAAGCAAAGCCGATATCATCAATCTTATTTAATACCTTTAAGGCAGTATCCAGGCCGGATTGGGTACCGGCAGGCAGGTCTTTCTGGGTTAAGTCTCCGGTTATGATTACTTTGGAGCCAAAACCAATACGGGTTAGAAACATCTTCATCTGCGCCGGAGTGGTATTCTGGGCTTCATCCAGAATAATAAATGCGTTCTCAAGGGTTCTGCCCCTCATATAGGCTAAAGGTGCCACCTCGATTAAACCTTTTTCCGTATTCTTTAAGTAGCTCTCAGCTCCCATAATCTGATATAGGGCGTCATATAGAGGTCTTAGGTAAGGATCAACCTTGCTTTGGAGATCCCCCGGCAAAAAGCCAAGCTTTTCTCCTGCTTCAATGGCAGGTCTTGTTAAAATTATTTTGCTTACATCATCATTTTTAAAAGCTGTTATGGCCATGGCCATAGCCAGATAGGTCTTACCGGTACCGGCAGGACCGATACCAAAAGTTATCATCTTCTTTCTGATCAAATCAACATAGGATTTCTGACCCAGGGTTTTAGGCTTAATTGGTTTACCTGAAATGGTGTGGCAGATCAGGTCCTGGTCTATCTCCACAATGGCCGATTCTTTGTTTTCAAAACACAAAGACAGGGCATAACTGACATTCTGCTCCGTTATGGTGTTGCCTCTTCTGGATAATTCAATTAACTGGACAAATACACTTTTTGCCTTGGTGACGTTATCATTTTCTCCAATCAGCTTGATTTCGCCGTTCCTTACGATAACGGTCACATTTAAAGTCTTCTCAATCATTTTAACATAAGTATCGAACTGTCCGAATACATTTTTCTCGTGTTCAGCCGGTACATCAATTATCGTTTCCATCAGACTCATCTGTATCTATAATCCTCCACTCACTGTCGTCAATAGATTTATAATCTTTTACGGATTCCTCCACCACGATCTTGCCTGTAGCTAAACAGGAATTCTTCTCTATTGCAATTTTAACATTATTTTCTACAATTAAAACATCATTTTCAACCAGCCGGTCTAAAAATCGTTTTAACCGTTCATTTGCCAGAGCTGTAACTTCCTCTTTTGTATACTTCTTTTTAATCTCATTGTATTCCGGATACTTTACCACCGAATAACTCATAGGAAGGTAAAAATTGTCACTCAGGTGAAGCATAAATTCATCCACAATTATATCATACTTTGCATAAAGAATTCTAGGCTTATATAAATTTATTTTTTTTAATAAAAAGGATGCAGCATAACCAGTTTTACTTTTTCCTGTATATTCTTTTTGAATATAGTTTAAAGGTATTTTATCCTTATAGTTATAAAAAGTTTTTCCGGTTATATCCGCATCGGCAATTACCGGTCTTCGGTCTATCAGAGTTTCATTATCGCCGATAATGTCCACCACTCCGGATACCAGTATATCTCCTTTTTTCGCTACGCTGCCCACTTCCACCTTAGGTGTTCCGGTCCTGGTAACAATATGGGTTATGATACAGTCCTTAGAAGCAATGATATGACAGTTTTTCGTAGCGGTTACCGCCGGTGCCGGCATATTGGTCTCCGTAATTTTAATAATCAACCTTGTACCTTTTATCTCGGCGGATACCCAGCCTATATCCTTATAAGTAGCCCGTATCAGTTCCTCAATCTCTGCACAATCAATATTTTTTTTCTGAAGCCCGATATAGATTTCATTGGATTTTAAAAATTTTAACATAGCTTCCGGTGTATAGGAATGCCCGCCTAATACACTAATATCCCATATAAATAAGGAAAGTATGTAAAGAATCATACAAAACAGAAGAATTCCTGCCAGATAGCCTTTTCTTTTTTTATATTTATGTATGAGAAAAGGCAAGCCATATCTTTTCTTGATATACGGAATGGTTCCCGTTTTTTTTGCGATGGGTTTTAACTTAAGATAATCCTTAAGCATAATCCGAAATTCATATTCGCCTTCTACATGATTTAAGTCCCAAAGATATATGTACCTGTTACTGCAAAGATTAATGAACCGTTCCGGAGACTGCCCTTTCATTCTTATCAGTAAGTAACCGCGTAACCATTGAAAAAGCTTTATCAGCATGCCAGAACCTCCAGTTTAAGAATAAAATTAACCCCTTTAATATTTCTTATTTGTTATTTACATAATTAATATTGTGTATCATACCGGTTATTTTCATTTCTTCATTGGTAAAATAAGCAATGTTCAGATTCTTTCCTTCGATATGGATACTGCCGATTTTTGTGAGAATTTTTATCAGAGCACTGTTATATTCCAGGATTCCCTTATAATTTTCAATGCATACCTCACTTCTTCCGATTGCCGTAACAATAGGAGCTCCGGCCAGCATATCGGACGGAAGCTTTAACTGGCTGGAAAGTATCTCAAGATAACTTGCGCGCTCGGATTCCTCTTTTTTATTCTTTTTATCAATATGATTATATAAGTCTTTATTGGATTTTTCTTTGAACTTTTTATGCTGGGATTTGAGCTTTTTCTTCATCCATACCACTCCACACTACATAAGTACTATTATAGAATATATGGAAATAAATCCTGTCTTATGCACAAACCAGTTATAATTGCAATACAATCCAAGGTGCTCTCCTATGCTGGTTCTTTATGGCAAAATAAAAACCCCTGAACCAATGGGCTCAAGGGCTTACCTTTGTAGATATTATCCACTATTTAAATTTACGCTTACGAGCTGCTTCAGACTTTTTCTTACGTCTTACACTCGGCTTTTCATAATGCTCTCTCTTACGGATTTCTTGCTGAATACCTGCCTTCGCACAGTTTCTCTTGAATCGACGTAGAGCACTATCTAAAGTCTCATTATCTTTTACAATAACATTTGACATAGTCTCACACCTAACCTCCCTCCAGTTGTGTATTGTGCCTATACAACTGTTTGGGTATTTTTTGAATAGCA
>JAEZSL010000072.1 GCA_023443925.1 Bacillota bacterium
GCGCTTATGTTACTGCTGTCGGTACGGTTAAAAAAATAGATGAATATGAACGGATTGTAGTTATGACCGATGGTACCCTGATTCCCATAGATGAAATTATTAGCATAGATGGGCAGATATTCGAAACTATGTGTGATGTATAGCAATAAAGACCTCCTTTATAATGGACATATACACCGTTTGGTGTATATGTCCATTATAAAGGTTAAAACGTAAGCTCTATATAAGAAGGTGCCTTGCTTCTGCATATTGATCATGAGAGATATGTTCTATAAAAAGTTTAGTTTAGTACTCTAATTTTGATTAGATAATGGACAAATTTTTTTAGGCATATATTCCAGATGCCTGCGTAAATAAGTGAGAATAAAATAAAAATTATTAATGTTATTAGTATGGACAACGAACCAGTGAAATCTCCAAATACTGAAATACCCATAATATAGGTTAGTATTATCATACTTATGGATAATGTTATTGCTGAATACAAAATTGAAACGAATAATCCCTTTTTATAGAGTAACCCTATCACAATGCCAAGCAATCCCGTAGTAAAGAGGAGTATGAGAGCCTCTTGAACACTAACAAAAGTAAGTATTAATACGGAAGAAAAAAGCACAGCAATACCAAGCGAAATGTTAAAATAAGCTGCCAGGGCAAGTGGTAGTGTGCTGAATGGGCTGAGAGCCAATCCGATGGCCGGTAAAAATACAGGTGCTGACTGGAATATTACAGCTATTGTTGTTAAAATACCACCAATACTAATAAACCTGACTGTATTCATTTTTTTCATTTTGAATGCTCCCTTTCCCATTATGTAACTATTTCAAAAACAGTACCCAGATTAAAATCGGTCACATTCATGGAACCATATACTCCCAAATATACGCGGGTTTGCTCCAGATTCGTTCCCAGACTAACATAATAAGATGAACTGGATCCAAAATTATAATCGGTTTCTATAATATGATAATCACTTAATTTTCCGTCTGGTCTTATCCCGGTATATGCTAAAACCCCTCGACCCGGCTTTGACTCTTCATCCATGACAAAATCAGTAAACAAAACACTTCCCGTCAATGCAGGGATATCTGTTCCCATGTATGGTTGAACGCCTGTAATTGCAGTGCCTCCAAATTTATCGGGGCGGGGATCATGATGATAATAACAGGTTAGAGGTTGAATGCGCAGTATTGATGTTTCTACTGCTTCATTGTAATATGCAATTGTTTTCTCATTCAAAGTTTGATCATCAGAACAACTTCTGATAATCGAAGTAGGAAAAATGCCTTCCCAGCCACGCCAGCCAAAATTAATAAACCCTTCCATGTCTGGGTTAGAATTCATTGCAGCGGCTTGAATAAACTGTGAAACCGGTATTGGTTTATTTCCGGCGAATGCATAAACAGATTCTACCAGGTCCTGGCCTACATTTCCCACATATTTGATGTACTGATTAAAATACCTTTGATATGAAATGCCGGTTATGTTGCGAACCCCTTTGGCAATTACAGTAAGGGTTTCAATAATGGGTGCCGGAAGTTCATCAAAACGTGTAACGACTGGGGGATTATTGATAAATACATCTTTATCTACATCAATTTCAATGATTTTACCGGCTATCTCCAGGTCATTTTGGCTTAGATTAAATGGGTCAAAGCCAGCACCGCCATCCCCGGTTGTTAAGACTAACTTACCTGTCTCAGGTGAGAAGTTTAAGCTATTAACACCATTATGATTGGCAAATGGCCTCCTTATACTAAGTAATGTCCGACGCATTTGAGGTTGACCATTCATTTGCAAAGTCCATTCTTCAACGGTATTAATATGATCATATTGATTTTCTCTATTTGTCCACTGCAGGCTTAAGGTTTCAGGGTCACAGGGATCAGGTTCAAAAGGTACAGGAATTGCACCCGGACCTTGTGTTCCGGCTAAGGAATAGTAAAGATAAAACAGGCCGTTATAATTAAATTCAGGATGAAATGCTAATCCTAACAATCCCCGTTCATCATACCCACCATTCGAAGTACCTAGCTTAATGATGCGATGGCGAATATCTAAAAAAGTTTCTACTGTTCCATTCCCTATGTAATATATTTCACCTACCTGGGTTGCAATAAATAATCTTTCGAATGAGTCTCCCGGAAGTATTGTTGTTTTTATAACCGTTGGTAAATTTAAATTACTTACAATAGGTTGTAAATTAACTTTAACCTTCATCAGCTAACTTCATACCCTTCTTAAGGATTTCCTTTTATAAGAATATGATTAGATAGTTCCTATTAGTACCCTAACAAGAAGGGATGAATGATAGGGAGATAGAAAACGCTCAGATAGATTCTTATCCGGATAATAGCCGGGTTTTAAAAACATGCCAAAAATAATCATAAAATCACAAAACCAGATATTTACAAATTATACCATTAAATGGGAAAGTAAGATTATAGGGAATTGCTTTGTACATTCTCTACACACTATCCAGGAGGGGAGGAGTGTAAAAGAAAAAAGCCAATAAGACCAAATCAATACAATTGATGATGCTTGAAGACAGAATAAGAAGACAGAATAAAAAAGACAGAATAAGCAGACATAATATAAAGACAGAATAAGTAGACATTAAAAGAATACAGACTAAGAAGCCATAATATCAAGAAAGGAAGGGAGAACTAAGACAAAGAAATTACTAAAGTGCGGTTGTGTTATGGTACAGATATTATCAATACTGTTCTCTGTAAATGTTTCAGCCGCTGACTACACCCAGGAAGTAGAAATTTCCGGCAGCAATGCGGTTATATGGCTTATGACACATCTACTTTTACATATACTGGACAAGCAGCCGGAATGAAAAACGGGGGAATTTATAGAATAACGAGTAAAGTCAGCGGTAAAGTACTGGATATTGCTGATAAGTCCTCTGCTGCCGGTTCCATATTACAACAGTGGACCAAATATAAGGGACTTATTATCAGAGCAGGGTGGTAACAAAGGGGATAGCGGACCAATGGATATGGACAATAAACCAGGGAAAAATAAACCACCAAAAATAATCCACGGAAAATTTGCCGCTGCAATTAAAATGAAGGGGGAATTGTATGTTCAAAAAAAGTAAAAAAATAATAGGTGTGGTTATGCTCACACTGATGGCGCTATTCATTACTTCCGTACTGCCCGGAAGCGGTAGTTTCCTGCCCGGAGGGTTTGGCAGCTATACCGTATCCGCCAGTACTTATCAGGCTTGGGATAGTACTAAAGCTTATGTAGCCGGTGATATGG
>JAEZSL010000075.1 GCA_023443925.1 Bacillota bacterium
GTGCGTATGGCCGGTAAAGGGTCATATGTAACACAGCCCAATGACACGGCAAAGATTATGAGAACAGAGAATATGGTACAGAATATTTCGGGGGAAATTCCTCTTATTGGGGTGATTTTGGAGGGATTTGGTACCGAATTTGGAACACTGCTGCTAAACAATATTGAACGGGAATGCCGCAGAAGCGGGTATACAATGGTTCTTCGCTGCAGTGACGGGGTAGTTGAGAATGAAACCCGTGCAATCGATGACTTATTAAAACTGGGTGTTAAAGGGATGATAATAATGTGCTCCCAGGACGAAAATTACAATCCGAAAATACAGCAGATGGTAGTTGATAACTTTCCTGTGGTTACGGTAGACCGGCAGATGAAAGGAATTCCGGTACCTCACATAGGAACCGATAATACAAGCGCGGCCAGAGAATTGACGAAATACCTCCTGGACAGAGGATATCGAAAGATCTGCTTCGCGAAACCGGATGCATATGAAACATCAACGCTTCAGGAACGGCAGAAAGGTTTTATAGCAGCCATGAACGAATATGGAATGGTTACCGATGACAGCAGCTGGATTGCGGATTTGAGAGCCACTCTTCCCAGTAAACATTTTGAAGAACTGATAGAAGAGGATATGGAGAAAATCCTCCTCCATATAGAAAGGCACCCGGATATTGAGGCTTTTCTGGCGGCTGAGTACGGTATAGCACTTATATTATATGAATGCCTCCGGAAAAAAGGATTGGAGAAAAGGTATCCCATCGTATGTTTTGACTGTGTGGAGAACATGATTAATGATTATTCTTTTACCTATATAAAGCAGGGAGAAGGTAAAATCGGCACGCTTGCAGTGGAAACATTGATTGAGGTTATTAACGGCAGCAAAAGTTCCAAACATATTATGGTACCTTATGAAATTAAAAAAACGTCATTGGATTAATATATTATTTATATAGGGCTTTTTTATCCACACTAAGAACTGTGTCCGGATAATAAATAGATTTAATAAGATTTCGCTAAGCGGAATCTTATTTTTTTGTTGTGTGTTGTGCGTCCGGCAATGATTGACTATGCCATTCAGAGTAAGTCCGGTCACGGCAATCACCAGCAGCCGTGTACACAACCCGGTACGCTACAGTAATGCAAGGTGTTAAGTAATTGGGTAATGTAACTTCGAAAGAAGTGTGGACTTTCATACATATAAAGCCAAGTGGTAGTATTTGGACAGAATGAGCCATAATACATGTAATATGCAAATGATATAACATTTTAATACTACATGTGATAAGCATTTATGTAAATTGTGATATGGTTTTTCAGATTTGATAGTAAAAAAGTGTCAATAAATATATATAAAATAATAGGATATCATTATTAAATTGTGCAAAATGTATTGACATATTATTAAATGATATATATAATATGTTTATGTCAATTGAGAAAATGATATATATTTATATGTGAAAGGAGCCTGTCAAGAGTGAGAGCAGAAATGAAAAGGATAAGAAGAGGGAAACCTTTTTGGAAAAAGGAGGGGTTTCAGGCCTATATGTTTATGATACCGACTTTAATCGGGTTTCCTGTATTGTGTGCATACCCGATGCTGTATTCATTGTATAGTGCCTTTTGTGACTGGGACGGTATCAATTCTCCTGTTTGGCGGGGCTTGAAAAATTTTAAATACCTGTTATTTGTGGATCCCGTATTTTTAAAATCTATCAAGGTAACATTTTTATTTGCTTTGATTAATGTACCCGTTACGCTGATTTTAGGACTTGCCCTGGCTGTGCTGCTTAATAAAAAAGTACCGGGAATAAAGCTGTTCCGTGTAATTTATTACCTTCCTACCATTGTTCCCGGTGTAGCAGCTATTATTTTATGGCAGTTTATTTTCAAATCAGATGTGGGACTTTTAAATGGTGTATTAGGACAGCTGGGAATCGCACCGGTTGGATGGCTCACCAGTGAAAGAGTAGTACTGCTTTCCTTAAGTATTATTAAATGGTGGGGCGTAGGCGGCATGATGATCATATTCTTAAGCGGTCTGCAGTCTGTTCCGGCAGATATCTATGAAGCGGCATCCTTAGACGGAGCCGGAGGCTGGGCACAGTTTAGATATGTAACCTTTCCTATGATTACACCGGTCATATTCCTGCAGCTTATTACAGGCTTAATCGGATGTATGCAGTCTTTTGCCGAAGCACAGATTATGACTGGAGGCGGACCTAATTTTTCCTCCCACTTTATTAATTTTGATATTTATGTGAACGCCTTTACAAATCAGAAGTACGGCCGTGCCTGTGCGGAATCCTGGATTCTTTTCCTGATTATTCTGGCCTTTACGACCTTGATCTTTAAAAAATCTGAATCTTTTGTATATTATGAAAATGACTAACGGAGGTATCTTTAAGTGGGAAATAGACAGAAAATGAATAAAACTGTTCGATACATATTAATCTTAGTATTCTGCATCCCCATGCTGCTTCCGCTGCTATGGATGTTAACTACGGCTTTAAAAGACAATGCGGCAGTATTTAAGATGCCGCCTCAATGGATACCTTCCGAATTCCATTGGGAGAACTTTACGGAAGGCTTAGCCAAAGTAAAATTCGGTAGAAAATTCTTAAACACTGTGTTTTTAGCTGTAATTGTCAGCATTGGACAGGTTTGCAGCTGTATGAGCGTAGGTTATGCCCTGGCCAGATTAAAGTTTAAAGGGAAGAAGTTATGGTTTTACCTGATTGTTGGCTCCATGATGATTCCGGGTATGGTAACGGTTATCCCGGTATTCCGTCTTTGGGCGGCTGTTGGAGCTTATGGAACCTGGTGGCCCATGATTATACCCGCATTTTTGGGAGCTCCCTTCCAGACCTTTCTGGCAAGGCAGTTTATGACAACCATACCAAAATCCTATGATGATGCGGCAAGGATTGACGGGGCCAACCGATTACAGATTCTGACCCGTATTATTGCTCCAATGTCAAAACCGCTTATAACCGTTATAGCCATACAAGCCTTTCAGGGAGCCTGGAATGACTATATGACACCCCTTTTATATGTAATTGCCAAGCCGGAAAAATGGACACTGGCGCTGGGAATCGGACGTATGACCAGCAGTACATATGGAACCCAATGGAACTTATTTATGGCTGCAGATATCATGTATATGCTGCCAATCCTGGTGATTTTCTTCTTCTGCCAGAATTACTTTATGGAAGGCCTTGGCTCAATGAATAATTCCGGAATAAAATAAACCGGTTCAATTAAGATTTAATTAGCTTCCAGCTAGTTAATATAAATGATAACAGGAGGATAAGTTATGAAAAAAAGCAATATGAAAAGAGCAATGACATTCTTACTCAGTGCGGCAATGGTAACAGCTATGCTGACGGGCTGCAAAGGAAAAGAGGAAGCCACCAACGGCGGAGATTCTGATAAGGGAGGTAATTCCGGTTCAGAAATAGTAACATTAAAGGTGGTAGATTGGGAAAGCGATGAGATGAATAAAGCAATGCAGGATGCATTTGATAATGTATTCTCCAAGGCGCATCCCAATATAAAAGTTGAAATTGTGGAAGGTTCCTATTCCGATTATGGACAGCAGATGACAGGTATGATTACTGCCGGTGAAGCTCCGGATGTATTCCAGGGCGGATATGATATGGCTGCTTCTTTCTATCAGAAAGGCCTTTTAACAGATTGGACAGATAAAGTTGCCGCAGAACCGGAATTCGTAGATTCTCTTTATGAAGGAACTATGAGCGGCTGGCAGTTGGATGGTAAAACTTACGGTTTTCCCAGTCTTGTAAATGTATATGGCGTATTTTACAACAAAGATCTGCTGGCAGCAGCAGGAATAGCTGAACCTACGGCAGATTGGACCTGGGATGATTTATGGGCTATGGCACAGAAGCTTAAGAAACCCGAAGAAGGTAAATTCGGGCTCTACGGATTTGATACTTCCTCCTTTGGTATAGCTAATATCAGTACTTCATACGGCGGTGCGCCGATTATGGATAAAGTAGTGGGTATTTCAAAGGTAACGGTAGATGATAAATTCTTAGAACAGGCGACTAAAATCCAGAGCTTAATCGCAGACGGAACCATTCCGAAAAGAACTTATGAAGCAGCAAACCAGCAATCCATGTTTGAAGCAGGAGAAATGGCATTAATGTACTACGGACAGTGGGAAGTGGATTCCTTACTTAGAAACTGCCCGGATTTGAACTGGGGCTATGCACCGACTCCTCAGGGACCTAGCGGAAGAACCACAATTTATGATACCGTAGGCTGGATGTCACCGAAAGATCTGGCACATCCGGAAGAAACCTGGGAACTGATTAAATTTATGTCCAGTGAAATGTATCAGACAGTATTAAAAGTAACACCGGTTGCACCTTGTGCACACTCAGCCTCCGCATCTGTTTTTTATGATGTAATGAATGAAAAGGGTCATCCGGAAGCAGCAGAAGCAGTTAAGGCTATGATGGAAACCGCTAATAAAAACGGCGTACGTTATGCAGCTGACTGGTCCTCCGATGCCGGCAAAGTATGGGATCCGACCTATAACAATTTTATGGATGGTGAAAGCGGCGATCCGGTTACAAAACTGCAGGAGATAGCTGAACAGATCAATGGCATCATCGCAGGAAACTAATAACTGTATTGACAGGAATCACTAAACTTAAGTGAATTAGTTTAATATTTATTTAAATTTAAAGAGCATGTTCAGTCAGTATTAATCTGGCTTTGCATGCTCTTATTTTATGAACTTATTATATAAACACTTTTATAAAGTATAATAATCAATTTAATTGTAGCTTGGGAAAGGTTACTTCTTTTTGGCAATCATCTTTTTTATCATTTCCAGTTTTTGCTTATCTGCCGGCGACATATCTTTGGTTAATATTTCAACCATTAAATTTGTCTCATCCTGTGAAAAGGTAAGTCCTAAGGCTTTTAATTTGGCATTGGCCTTAATCAATAAGGGTAAAGCTTTTTCAGCAGATTTTCCTTCGGCTTCATTAGCTAAATCCACTAGAATCGCTAGTTTCCTGGCATCAATATTTTTCATTGCAGGATGGTTAATCCATTCCAAATCTTTCATATCTGACTCCTGTCCGCGTTTTCATACACGCATGCTAATAAAATTGGTTAATGGTTCTTGTTACTGCATCGCATTGAACATCATGTTAATATCATCAAATGTACTTTTTTGTTCTGGTGTTAAAAGCGCTCCCAATATTTCCATCATATCGGGTCCGCTGCTGTTGCCGCCGCCGGGTTCTCCTTCGGAGTTCTCTGTGTTTTCAGTTTGGGTAGCCATGACAGATGCAAAAGCGGAATATGTATCGTAAAGATTTTTTGCTTTAATTAAATTCAGAAAAGTGTCAACTAATTGCCTTTCCTGATCGTAACAAACATTTCTTATACTCATTAGTAAAGCTTCTATATCAATATTTTGTGTTCTGATATTAAAGGTAGTTACAGTATCTTTTTGTTTAAAATTTTGAAAAGTTTCCATTAATTCTCCAGCTTTTAAAATAAGATCAGCAGACTGCTGTGTATCACTGTCAAGATGAGGAAAAGCTGCTTTGACGATCTCTAACACATGGCTGAATTTGCCGCGGTTGGAATTTTGGGAGGTGTCTTTTTCGTTGTTGTCGATATCCATGGCTTCTCCAATTCTCTTTAATCATTATACTATATTCATTGAAATCGAAAATATTACTAATAAGCATATTGTAAGTAAGGGGGAATCGACTTGCGAAAGACATGTGAGCCTTTATTAGAATAGCAATAAAAACGGAACTAATGCAAAACCATTAATCTAAGGAACCTGTGGTTTATTAAATTCTGATTCACAGGTAAATAGTTTAAGGTATTACATAGTCCCGTATATAGAGATCATTTCTGTTTTATGATTGTTTTAAAAGTACAGTCAGAATCACTCCGGATAAATTAAATGTGTTTCATCAATGTTATACAAAGTTTCAGCTAAAAATTTGTCAGCCAGATATTTAGCCATATTTAAATTCATATCAAGATAGTTACCGCAGTTTACTGCCGCAGCTCCTGGTACCTCACCCTCAAAGTCACGGATGAATTCAAACATTTCGGTAAGTAAGGAAACAACATCCCTGGATTCGTAGTCACCTGCCAGAATTAAATAAAAGCCGGTTCTGCAGCCCATAGGTCCGAAATAAATAATTTTAGTACCAAAATCCGAATGATTTCTGAGAAAAGTGGCAGCCAAATGTTCAATGGTATGAATCTCAGCCGTATTCATAACCGGTTCGAAGTTGGGTCTGGTCATACGGATATCAAAAGTGGTAAGAACCTCGGAGCCGGCGGTATCCTTTCTGGAAACATAAATACCTCTCAGTAATTTCATATGGTCAATTGTAAAGCTTGCAATCTGTTTCATGACTTCCTCCTTTATTTCAATGGAATGAGTAGCGGATCGACATATTTTATAAGATAATTATGAACATACATGTTCGTGATCTTATTGATCCAATCGGATACATGCATGCCAGCTAAACCTGAATTGTTACATTATCCGCACTATACTTTTTATTATATCATATTAACAGCGGTCAAAGAAGATTAATTTAAGAAATCTTCTGAATGAATTTAATGAAATCTTCTGAACAAAATTAATGAAATCTTACGAACAAAACTTATGAAATCATCTGAACGTATTTAAAGAAATATCTGAATTAAATTCTAATCAATATACAAATTAATAATTAATCCAAATTGATATGTGGTATATTAAAGTTTTTGCTAGATGGTTTTACTAGATTTTATGAAAAACTTTGTAGAAACTGGATTTTTTCTTTCGTTTCGTTTATAATGCTAGAAGAATACCATACAGAATAAAGAGAGGTGCCAATGATGTTTGACAGCATAATTTTCGATTTAGACGGGACTCTGGGGGATGCTACCGATGGGGCTGCCGTAATCTGGAGTGAAGTGGCAGGAAAATATACGGAAGTAACCGACATTATCAGTGCAGACCGATTGAAAGCCTTATATGGCTTACCGCTGGAAGAGATAGCAGTAAAATTATTGCCAAGCGTTTCCCGTGATACCGCAGTAAAAATTATGCGGGAAAGTACGATAAAGCAATGTCCTTATCTGGAGAAGACAGGCGGAATACTATTTACGGGACTGGAAGATACCCTGATTAAGTTAAAAGAAAAATACAGGCTTTTTATCGTAAGCAATTGTGAAGAAGGCTATATCCAGTGTTTCTTAAAAGCTCATAAACTAGATCAATATTTTGAGGATTTTGAATACCCCGGGAGATCCGGCGTATTAAAAGCAGATAATATCCGTCTGATTATGAATCGCAATCAGCTGTTAAATCCGGTTTATGTAGGAGATACCATTGGAGATGCGATGTCATCCAAAAAAGCAGGAATCCCTTTTATCTATGCCAGGTACGGTTTTGGTTTGGCAGAAGATTATGATTATGTCATTGATTCCTTTCCGGAACTGTTGAATATATGTAAGTGAGGTGCAGTTAAGATTTAGAGATTCTTTATGAAATTTTAAATAGGCCGTCACAGGTTTTTAACATATGGTGGCTACTCAATATGATCTAATCTATGAAGTGTATCAGGTGAATGCAACACGTCCAATTCATAAAAAGGGTTGACTTTTATAAGCAGGATGGATATACTTTAAGTAATTCAAAATATAAATTCCGATGATTAAGAATAGTAGGTATAATACTGATTAACAGAGAACTGCAGAAGGTGGAACTGCGGTAATTAAGATTATATTGAATGGGCTTATAGGATCAGGAGGAACAGTGTATACTTAGTAATGCCTGACGGGAATGCAACCCGTTATCCAATGAGAGTATTTATTTTCGGTGTTAGAACTCCGATTTATGAATACAGCCAAAGAGGGCGTTACGCGCCAAACCGGGTGGTACCGCAGAAGTAGTTTCGACTTTTGTCCCAGTATATATACTGTGACAGAAGTCTTTTTTATTGCAGAAGAATATTTTTCGAACTTACCTATGTAATTAACAGCCTTCCTGGCAGGTTGCGCATGAAGCATTTAAAAAAGACTGCCAATTCGCGGACAGTGCATTTGCACTAGATCTGGCGGAGCAGACGCTTTCATACATTAGAGGTTATTCCAAAATCTCTATGCAAACGACTTGCTTACTTATGTAACAGGAAATTAAGTCTTGTAATAAAAAAGTTTGGATGTAAATTGTAACATGGAATATGAAACAATATCAAAAAAGATAATAAAAAAATAATATCGAAGAGGATAATAAAGAAAAAGATGCATAGTGTCCATAATTAAAGATCTACTTAGTAAGGATGTCTGAGAGACTGGTCTCCACTAAATAAAGTGTCCACGATTATGGGTACATTATACTATAAAGATTATAACATGAAAAAAGATAGTTAGAAAAAATAATAATTAAAAAATGATAATTAGAAAAAAAATGATAACTAGAAAAATGATAACAACGAAAAAATGATAATAATAAAAAGCTATTTATAAAAGAAAATCAATTAATGAATATCAATTAAAGAAAATCAATTAAAGGAGATTTTATTATGTTAGATGGAAAAAAGACATTATTCAGCGGTATGCAGGCTACGGGCAACCTGACTTTGGGAAATTATCTGGGGGCTTTAAGCAACTGGATTACTTTAAATGAAGAA
>JAEZSL010000094.1 GCA_023443925.1 Bacillota bacterium
CCTTCCGTACATACCTTTGATGATGCCAGGACTTTGGATCGCAGTGAAAAAAATATGGAGATCCGTATTGACGAAATCGTAAAAAACAAAGAAGATGTTATAAAACTAGGTATTAACAGCGGTGACTATATCAGCTTTGAACCGTATTTTGAGTATACGGAAAAAGGTTTTATTAAAACCAGACATTTGGATGATAAAGCGTCCGTTGCGGTTTTGTTAGGACTGCTTAAGGAACTTAAGGAAGGTGGCCTGACTCCGGAGAGAAATATAAAATTGCTGATCAGCAATTACGAGGAAGTGGGTTTTGGAGCCAGCTGGATACCGGAGGATATTACGGAATTTATAGCAGTAGATATGGGGGCTTTGGGTGAAGACCTAAACGGAACGGAATATGCCGTTTCCATTTGTGCCAAGGATTCTTCCGGACCTTATGATTATGAACTGACAACGGAACTTATTAATCTGGCAAAAGAAAACGGAATCGATTATGCCGTAGATGTATTTCCTCATTACGGTTCTGATTTTTCTGCTGCTGTTAGGGGCGGCAATGATATAAAAGGTGCTCTTATCGGCCAGGGAATCCATGCCTCCCACGGGATGGAGAGAACCCACAGAAGCTCCCTTGAGAATACTCTAAAATTATTGAAAGCTTATGTTTTAAAATAGAAGTAAGTTCATTTTGAACCGTTTAGAATAAACTGCTTTGAATAAAATGTTTTGAATATATTGCTTTGAATAAACTGTTTTGAATAAACTATTATCATTAAACTGCTTTGAATAAACCGTTTTGATTAAACTATTTTAATTAAGCCGCTTTGTTAAAACGGCCGGTAAAGCGGTAAAACTATGCTGCTGCCGGATCAGAATCCTATATTAGATATTTAACCGGACATACAATAAATAATTTTTATAACAAAGTCCCTGTGTATTTCATGCAGCCATCCCATCACTGGGTGCCTCAGATAATATACAGGGACTTTAAGGTAAGCGTAAAATAGTCATATAAGTGCGATATACCAGAAATCAGAAGTAAACAGGAAACGGATTGAATTCAAGCTTTTAATAATTGCAGAAAAACAGTTCTGATATGGTTGCTTTATTCTGCAGTATATACTGGAAGGTTCGGAATATGTCTATCATGCCGTTACCCCACTCCGGATTAGGATATTCTAAGTTATAACTTCTTTTTGCACCTTGTATCAATAAATTTTTAACTATTTCGTTGTCCATATAGGTTGAATTGCCCCGGACAATACCCCATTCAAGCAGCATGGCGGCAACGCCGGTAACGTGGGCCGCGGCCAGGCTGGAGCCGGTAGCGTTAACGAAATTTTTATTGTTTCCGGGACATAATACATTAACACCCGGGGCAGCCAGATCCGGCTTTGCGTTGTTTAGCATGGTAAAACCCAGGCTGGCATTATAATACAAGCTCTGGTTGATGTAGTTATAGGTAGTGACACAGATGGGCTCCGGGGCGTTGCCGGGGGTTGTAACGGTGGTTTCGTTGCTGGATTTTAGAAAGAAAGTTCCAGGGGAGAGGAAACCGTTTATCGGCAGCCAGATATGATATTTTATGGGCTGCTCTTCTTTACCCGGATATACTAAAAACCGCCATATACCGGCCAATGGATTCTGGAAGCGAAACAGAAGAAGGCGATTACCCGTTTGTACCTCTTTTGGATCAGTATCAATCTCAATTCCGGTATCATGAAGGTTAAGATATAGTGACTGATCAAGATACGGCGGTATTCGAGTTACGAATTCGCCGGTAGGCGAAAAAATATCAATCCAGAAATCTCCGGAGGCTAATCCCCAAAACTCCATGGAAAATTCCGTGTCGTTATGCGAAATAAATAATTCCACCGTATCCGGGTTTGAACCCTTCAGTTTTTCTCCATAATAATGATGCCCGGTATTTCCTTCATTTCCAGCGGACACAATAACTGCAATGTTAGGTTTTTCAGCAATAGAGGCTAAATACCGGCTTAAGATACTGTTACCGGTATGATCGCCCTGGGAAGAACCCAGCCCAAGACAGATGGCCAAGGGTCTTTGCAGACGTTCTGCAATCTGAGTGAGATAATTCACACCCCAAATTATATCATTTTCCTGATAACAAAGAGTAGCATCCGGTATGGCATAAAAATCTTTCAGATAAGGTTTGGCAGTTTTCAGCTTTACAATTACCAGATCGGCACTTGGCACAACACCAGTAAAGCCATAATCTTTCACCTGAGATCCGGCAGTAATGCCGGCAAGCATAGTGCCATGGCCTACTTCGTCCGTGCTTGGAACAATTTCCAAGGGATTATCACTTTTTAAAGCGATATTAATGGTATTGCGGCTGTATTCTGACCCGTAGTAATAACCGGCAGGTTTCTGCCCGCTGTCTATGGTCTGATCCCATAAAGAGAGGATCTTTGATGTATTATCCGGGTTTTTGAATGCCGGATGGGAATAATCAATACCGGTGTCAACGATACCAACTAAAACTCCCCGGCCTTTTAATTCCAGATCAGGAATATTCCGGATTCTGGATATACCGGTAGAAATATGGCCGGGAGAAGACAATAGGCCATAACAGGTTGGAAGGGCTGAATAACCGTACTTTGATACACTATCCGGCGTCATATCGCTTACCGGTAAATGAACGACTGCATATTTATGATTAATTATATTAACAGAGCTGTTTGGGATGTCAGGGAGCGGGTTATTATCCGGGTCATAATCTAATAATAAATCTGCATAAGCATTGCTTATTATCTTGAATCTTTCCTCATCATTCATTTTCAGATTATCCTGTATCTATCTTTTATTACGATATATGATATTTTCATATAAAATGTGTCAATTCATTGATAGAAAACTGGGTAATCCGCGGCAGCCCAGCTTAACGGATTAGATTACCCGGTTATTCAGCAGAATTTTTAAGAGTCCCAGGACTTTCTCAATATTAACGGTTCCATAACCCCAATCCGGATTTGGATAGGTCATATCCGGAGCTCTGTCGGCTCCCTGAATTAATAATTTTTTTATTACGGCATT
This sequence comes from Bacillota bacterium, assembly GCA_023443925.1. The sequence continues at coordinate 3,049 of JAEZSL010000094.1, forward strand.
ACTCATAAAGGGATACAGTCCCTGGACAATTCCCCATTCGAGCATCATAGCGGCTATACCGGCCGTATAGGCAGCCGATATGCTGGTTCCCGAGCTATTTATAAACTGGTTGTTTAACGCCGGACTCAATATATTAACACCAGGGGCGGTCAGATCCGGTTTGGGATAATCGTTAATGGTGAAGCCCTTGCTTGCAAAATAGTAAAGGGTTCTGATTAGGGGATCATATGCGGTTATACAGATCAGATCGCTTTGATTACCGGGGGCAGTAATCGTGGTATTGCTGTTGGAACGGTAGAAGAAAGTGCTCTTTTTAATGAAATTGTGAATTGGCAGCCAAAGATGAAAATTCATGGGCAGGCCGTCCGAATTGCCATAGATATATAACCGCCAGATACCGGCAACGGGTTTGCTGATGCGGAAAACCGTGAACTGGGTGCTGGATAGTGGTTCCTGAAGTTGATTATCAACAATAATCGTGGTGCCGTGATACTCAGAAATCTGAGTGTTGCCAGATCCCGGAGGAATGGTGGTGATGAATTCTCCTGTAGGAGCATATACATTAATCCAGTATTGATTTGGGGAAGTGCTTCGAAACTGCATGGAAAACCCCGGCTCGTTTTCGCCCACATTCAGGAAGACATTATCGGAACGAAAAGGATTGTTTATATCACCCAAATAGTGATGTCTGCGGTTTCCTTCATTACCGGCAGATACAATAACCGAATTACCGGCGGTATCTCCCAGACGGCTAAGATATCTGCTGATTATGCGGTTACCCGTATGATCGCTTTGACCGGAGCCCATCCCTAAACTGATTACCAGGGGGCGGTTTAACTTTTTAGCAGTCTGAGTCAGGTATTTTGCACCCAGAATAATATCATTTTCCTGATAGCAGATTGCATTTTCTGGTATAATAAAAAATTCTTTCAGATAGGGTTTGGCCAATTTCAGTTTTACAACAATGAATTCGGCACCCGGTGCTACCCCCGAAAACCCATTTTGGCTGTCAGGGGAGCCTGCCGCAACACCTGCAAGTGTTGTACCGTGACCCAGTTCATCGGTACTGGGAACAACTTTTGACGGATCCGGGCTGTTAAGTGCCTCGTTAATCTGTTCCCGGCTGTATTCGGTTCCATAATAAAATCCATCCGGGTATTTATCACTCTCTATGGTCTGATCCCAGATTGATGCGATTCTGGTAGCATTTTTGGCATCTTTAAAAACGGGATTCTGATAATCGATTCCGGTATCTATAATACCGATTAATACACCCTGGCCGGATAAAGTATCCTGTGGAAGGTTCTTTTGGCGGATTGCATCGTTAGAAATATTCTGGCAGGAAGATAACAGACCGAAACATGATGGTATTGAAAAATACCCGTATTTATGGATACTATCCTGTGTCATATTGTATGCGGGTATATGAAGCACAGCATAATTCCGGTCAATGAGATTGATTGTGCCGTCCGGGTAATAATTAAAGACGTTCATATTTCCATTATATTCTATTAATAAATCAGCGTAGTCATTGCTTGTAATCTGATATCTTTCCGCATCTGTCATAATGCTATCCTGACCTGAAATGTTCTTATTCCATCTATATGACATATTCAGGAAAAAGTGCCAGGAATATAAAATATTCCTGGTTTGGCAGACTGCCTTAGAGCCGCTTGAGGGTTCAGGTTTTCGGATTATCAGGTAAAGCCGAAGTATCTTAAAATACCGAGGTATATTCCGTCGGCAAATCCGGACTGGTTATTGCTTAGCTTCTGGGCATCCGATACATTGGTTACATAGGCCAGTTCCACTAAAATAGCCGGCATATTTGTTCGTCTTAACACAAACAGGGACTGGTTTAAGCGGATGCCGTTATTTCTTGTACCAACCGTCTGGGTAATGCCGTTTAGCACCTGCTGCGCCAGCCAGTTAGCCTGGGTCATATATTGATAAATGTAGACCTCAGTGCCGTTAACATCAGGATTGGGATTGGAATTGCAGTGGATACTTATGAAATAATCGGCAGGCCATTCATTTGCCAGACGGACTCTTTCTGCCAGGCTTGTGGTATTGGAGGTGCCAAGTACGGTGGCAGGAGACGGCCTTGATACCCGGGCTTCGAACCTTGGATCACTATTTAACAGGTTTTGCAGATCAATACCCACCTGATAGTTAACTTCCGACTCGAATACGCCATTTCCGACTGCACCGCTGTTAAAGGTTCCGCTGGGATTGTGGCCTTGATCTATAAAAATTTTGATAGGCAAAGTAACACTTCTTTCTATTTATATTATTAATTAATATATTCCTGCTATAGAAAGATGTTACTTTATCTTTCCGTTCAAGAAAGAATGCAGCTTACTTTCTGTTACCAATTACAGTCCTTATAACAGAAAGTAATGCCTTATGATCTGACAGTATCATTGTACTCCATAGCTCTTCCTACAAAAACGGTTGAACCTTCACCATAGGTTTTATCCATTATTTTAATTATTTCTGGACTGTTTATATAACCTTGATATATCTTGCGGAACGTTTCTGAAATATCCACTGACGTATCACTCATACGGAAAATCTCCTGTGCGGTTTTTTTCCACGCTTCTACGAGTTTTTGTACTTCGGGATTGCTGACTTCATCATTTTTATAAGCTGCAATCTGGCTTACAATGTTATCAAGTTCCATTTGTAATTTACCCATTCCTTCTTTTGGCATGGGAGCCTGTTTTAAATATTCGATATACTTGTCAAAACTTCCGTAATGCTTAATGGCAGATGCTTTAATTTTGGCCGCATTTTTCACCGCATGCTCAATAAAGGCATCAATACTTCCATGTTCTTTTATAAATGACTGCCGAAAATATTCATCCATCTGTTCAAAGCGGCTACGATAAACCTCTTCTAATTCCTTGTGTTCAAATACACTAAAATCCATGACATTATCTCCCTTCAATATTTGTTCCATTTGTTCGATTAATCTGCTCAACCGGTTTCTTTTGGCCGTTAAAAGTTCTTTTTGATGGCGAATTGCACTCGTTTGATCAAAATCCGGCTGGTTCATAATCTGCTTGATCTGTTTTAAAGGAAGGTCCATTTCCTTATAATACATAATTTGCTGCAGGCGTAAAAGGGAATCTTCGTTGTACTTCCGGTATCCGTTCTGCTCGGTACAGCAAGGTTTCAGCAAATCAATCTTATCGTAATAGTGCAGCGTTCTAACGCTGACTCCGCTGATACCAGCCAGTTCATGTATGTTCATCATGTGAATTCCTCCTATCTTGTTTTCATGTTACACTATGACATAACGTCATAGTCAACATAAAAATTGATATATTTAGTAAAATGTTATATTAAATTCGCGATTCACCATCTAAATTCGTGTATGACGATTTTAGTCTTACACGATCTATGATATAGTTATAGTGGTTAGTGGATTCCTCCATAGAAGGAGGATAATAACATGCCTAAGAAAACTGAATATAATCAAAAACATCTTTCAACCAGTCAGCGTATCCACATTGAAAAAGGATTAAACGACGGACTTTCTTATGCTGCTAATGCTATAACCGACTGAATATTCTTTACTTTATCTGCGGTCTAACAGAGCTTCTATTTCCTTGTTTATTACTTCCGGATTAAACCAGTGAACGGCATGTCCTGAACCTTCAACCACGATCTGTTTACTGTCGGTTGACCATTTCAACAGATTTAATTGATTTTCCTTACTTTCCGGATAATTATTCAGCTCTTCCGAAGTAATAATTCTAAGGGGTATATCACCGATATCTCTATGAGATAGAACGGTATAAGCATTTTTCTCTTTATTGATACCCTCGTCCACCTGGTTACGGTTATTGAAGGTTCTTAAGAACATTGCCGCATCAAGCTCCTTTAATTGCCGGGATGCTTGTGCCATACCATTTCTTCCTTTTGACATTGGAGTGGATGAATAAGGGTACGCGGTATGAAATAGCAATCTGGTAATGCCGGTTTTATTCAAAAGAGAAATTGATTTTTTAAACATCCTGGTCCGCGCATAGGCAAAGGCGGAGGGTTTTGGCATATTTGTGTACATATCGGGATTCGAACCATCAATTAAAACAACAGCTTCGACCTCCTCTTTATAGAGCTGGGCAAAGCGGAGTGCCTCCAGGCCGGCTATAGAATGTGCTACATATATGTAAGGAGGCTTTTCTCCAGCCTGAACTAAAAGTGCATGAATTTCTTCCGTTAGGGTATCAATATCTCTTGGGGTACCGGCAGTATCGCTCCAGCCATAGCCCGGCCGGTCGTATACCGCAACTCTTGTTTGTTTTGCTATTTCACTATACAATGGGTAGAAGTCGACGTAGCCGGTGGGCATTTGATAACCAACACCAAAAATTACGGTTTTATCCCCGTTTCCTTCCGACCAGATATGCATCTTATGTCCATTTATCTGAATTAACTTACCAACCGGTTGATATTTTTCCGAGTCAATGTGCTCGCTTATTTGTTCATAGATAATTCCTGCCAGCAGCAGTATCAAGATAGAAAACAAAATTTTAAAGCTTAATTTTACCGGCTTTTTCTTTTTATCGGATTTAATAGATAAATTCATACTATAATAACCTCACATGATCTCATTATGTATTCTTAACGCATCAATATTTCTAATCAGCAGCTGTCGGATTATAGTTTTGCAGCTCTTTTTCTCCCCTTATTTGTGTGCCTGACAACCAGTTATTCCTTCGCCACACGGACAGCAGGAGTCCTGCCAGAGCCATATTTGCAATAAAGCCTGTACCGCCGTAGGATACGAAGGGCATTCCCATTCCTGTAATGGATATTAATTTAAAATTAAGCAAAGTATTAAGAATAAATTGCGCCGACAAAGAGGTACAGGCGGAAAGAGACAGTAAAAACCCATAATTGTTTTTTATCTTTTTAGAGGTTATAAACATCCGGATTATAAATAATAGGATTGCTGCCGTCAGTGTAACCGCACCTGCCCAGCCAAGTATAAAAGTAATGTTGATGAATGCATAATCCGTTGTAATAGACTGCATAGATTTCTTTAATCCGTTGCCGTTACCGCTGGTTACCGGGTTTAAATAACCAATCCATTGCGAAAGGGTAATTCCGCTATCCGTCGTAACCTGCTTTGCCGGTATGGCAAAACAGACATAGGTTAAAAATGCAGAACCTGACAAACCGAGCCAGGTTAATATCTGGACTATTTTGTTACCGCCAAAATAATTTTTTACAACGGCAGTCATAACCAATACGGTATAGGTTATAGCCAGAACGGCCATGCCGCTGATATTGCCGGTTAGTAGCATTGCAATATATGAGAATACTCCCAGGAAACCTGATTTAAGAATGGCATAAATCCCCTGCCCCTTATACCTTTCAATAAGGCCCGTAAAGGATAGTATAAACATGGCAACGGCATAATCTGTTGAAAGTGCAATTCCTGCAAATCTTAAAAACACCCGTCCGTCGGCATAATCACCTGAAATTAATGAAATACAGAGTAAAGTCATTGTAACAAAGTAAATTAATAATGAATATTTTTTGAATTTTGTATAATCAAAAAAATAAATATAAACCATCACCAGAAAACCAGCTGCGACAAATGTCAGGTGCCTTGAAAGGATAACAGAAGAATAGCCCTTATAACTACTTCCATAGAGGCCCATCCCGCCGATTAATGTGATAAGTGCAATAAGTCCAATAATGGACCACTCCGTTTTCGGTTTATGCTGTTTGTTCAGATTTTCGCCAATTAAAAGACTGCTGCCCATATTTAATATTGCCTTATCAACGCCGATTTCTTTGGAAGTTTCTAAAATATGTTCGGATAACTCGACACGGATTTCATTATGTGCCTCCCTGTATTTAATGTGGCTGCATACCTCATCTAAAAAGTTTGTTATTTTCTCATTCATAGCAGGCCTCTCCTATTACCTTATTTACGGCACTGCTATAAATACTCCACTCCTTTTTCTTATCCTCCAGTAATTTTATACCGGTTTTTGTAATTTGATAATATTTACGCTTACGGCCTGATTCGGCATCCACCCAATATGCCTTTATATAATTGCTGTTTTCCAGTGAATGTAAGAGTGGGTAGAGCGTTCCTTCTTTTAAATCAAAGGTTCCGTCCGAATAAGCTTTGAGTTCTGCGGTAATTTTGTACCCATACATTTCTTCTTTTTTGAGCAAGCTTAAAATAAGCATTGTAGTACTGCCTTTTAGTAATTCCTTATCGACTTTCATAATTTCCTCCAATACCTAGATTTAATACATATCGTATATCTAGGTATAGGTTTAACAAAAAAAATACATTTTGTCAATAACTGTTTAAAATAAATATAGAAAAATTATTAAATTTAATAGTTGCAAATTAATATTATAGGTGTTATATTAGTTATAGAACAAATGGGAAATTATAATTAAGCTCTACTATTATTTATATAAGCGAACAGGAAAGGCTGGTGCAAAATATGAACATTAATAAATTTACGCAGAAATCTATGCAAGTAGTGCAGAACTGCGAAAAAATTGCTTTTGATTACGGACATCAGGAAATAGACCAGGAGCATCTGTTTTACAGTCTGATTACGGTGGAAGACAGTCTGATTCAGAAATTATTAAAAAAAATGGATATTACCATGGAGGTCTTAAACGCACAGGTGGAAGGTCTTTTAAATAAGAGACCGAAAGTATCCGGAGGGCAGGCTTATATCAGCAATGATTTAAACAAAGTATTGATTTATGCGGAGAACGAAGCCGGACAGATGGGGGATGAATATGTATCGGTGGAACATCTCTTCTTAAGTCTGTTAAAACAGCCAAACCGGAATCTAAAGGAGCTGTTCCGGGATTTTCGTATTACCCGGGATGAGTTTTTACAGGCGCTTCAGACTGTCCGGGGAAACCAGAAAGTCACCAGTGATAATCCGGAGGCAACCTATGATACCCTGGAGAAATACGGATCTGACCTGGTGGAACGGGCAAAAGCCCAGAAACTGGACCCGGTTATCGGCAGGGATTCCGAAATCCGGAATGTCATCCGCATTCTGTCCCGGAAAACAAAAAACAATCCGGTATTAATCGGAGAACCGGGTGTAGGTAAAACCGCCGTGGTAGAAGGACTGGCCCAGAGAATTGTAAGAGGGGACGTGCCGGAAGCCTTAAAAGAGAAGAAGATCTTTTCTCTGGATATGGGAGCCCTGGTTGCAGGCGCCAAGTACCGGGGAGAGTTTGAAGAGAGATTAAAGGCGGTACTGGAGGAAGTGAAAAACAGTGATGGACAGATTATCCTCTTTATCGACGAACTCCATACCATCGTAGGAGCCGGCAAGACGGATGGGGCCATGGATGCCGGCAATATGCTAAAACCCATGTTAGCCAGAGGGGAATTGCATTGCATTGGTGCCACGACTTTGAATGAATACCGCATGTATATTGAAAAGGATGCCGCACTGGAGCGCCGCTTCCAGCCGGTTATGGTGGATGAGCCCACCGTTGAAGATACCATATCCATACTCAGGGGATTAAAAGACCGCTATGAAGTGTTCCACGGAGTTAAGATAACAGACGCAGCCCTGGTATCCGCCGCGGTTTTGTCAAACCGATATATTTCCGACCGCTTCCTGCCGGATAAAGCCATTGACCTGGTAGATGAAGCCTGCGCCTTAATCAAAACGGAGCTGGATTCCATGCCTACGGAACTGGATGATATTCAAAGGCGTATAATGCAGATGGAGATAGAGGAAGCTGCATTAAAGAAAGAAACCGACCGGTTAAGCGGGGAACGTCTGGAGGACTTAAGAAAAGAACTGGCAGAACAAAGAGAAATCTTTGCGCAGGGAAAAGCAAAATGGGACGATGAAAAGTCAGCGGTGGAAAAAGTCCAGAAATTAAGAGAAGAACTGGAAGCATTGAATAACGAGATAGAAATTGCAGAACGCAATTATGACCTGAATAAAGCCGCCGAATTAAAATACGGTAAACTTCCGACCCTGACCAGAGAGCTGGCAGCGGAGGAAGACAAAGTCAGGAAAGAAGCACATACCCTGGTTCATGAAAATGTAAGCGAAGAGGAAATTGCCAGGATTGTATCAAGGTGGACCGGCATTCCGGTAGCCAAACTGACAGAAAGCGAACGGAACAAGACCCTGCATCTGGATGTGGAACTTCACAAACGGGTTATCGGTCAGGAAGAAGGAGTTAGTAAAGTATCCGATGCCATTCTCCGTTCCAAAGCTGGGATAAAGGATCCTGCAAAACCAATTGGTTCCTTCCTGTTTTTAGGACCCACCGGAGTAGGTAAAACAGAGCTGGCTAAGGCGCTTGCAGCCTCATTATTTGACAATGAGCAGAATATGGTCCGGATTGATATGAGTGAGTATATGGAGAAATATTCGGTATCCAGATTAATCGGTGCACCTCCGGGATATGTTGGTTATGAGGAAGGCGGGCAATTAACGGAGGCGGTAAGAAGAAAACCTTATTCCGTAGTGCTCTTTGATGAGATCGAAAAAGCACACCCGGATGTATTTAATGTACTGTTACAGGTGCTGGATGACGGACGGATTACGGATTCCCAGGGAAGAACCGTGGATTTTAAGAATACCATACTGATTATGACCTCCAATATTGGTTCTGCCTATCTGCTGGAGGGAATTCAGGCTGACGGCAATATATCACAGAGCTGTGAAACCCTGGTGATGAATGACTTAAGAAATCATTTCCGGCCGGAATTCTTAAACCGTCTGGATGAAATTATTCTCTTTAAACCACTTTCCAAGGGGAATATCGGGGATATTATCGAACTGCTTATCGCAGACTTAAACCGCCGGTTATCGGATAAAGAAATAACCATAGAATTAACCGGAGCTGCTAAAAATTTTGTCATCGAACAGGCATATGATCCCGTATACGGTGCAAGGCCATTAAAAAGATACCTGCAAAAGCATGTAGAAACTTTAAGTGCCAGGTTGATCCTTGGCAATGAGGTCCGTGAGCAGGATACCATTTTAATCGATGTGGCAGATAATAAACTGACAGCAAGTATAAAATAATAAAGTATAGGTTAATAAAGTATAAGTTAATATAAGATCATCATAACAGTCCTTAACAATGAGGCGTCATAGATATCTGTTAAATAACAGGCATTTGCGGCTGCCATATAAATTTCTACATTCATATGGCAGCCGGAGTGGAATTCCAAAAACATTTCCCCGGTTTCCTGCTGAGCTGATATAGGTTTTATGTTGTATTATTTTTCCCGTGCATTTTTATAAAGAATACGATATAATACCTATGAACCCGTTCCCATTGTACTGTATGAGGTGCTTCAGTTATGACAAAGTTAGATAAACTAATTCACATAATTACAAAAGAGCATGTTTATATTCAGATGCATAATTATCCGGATCAGGATGCACTGGCATCGGCCTTCGGTTTACAGTATTTATTAAACTACAGGGGCATAACGTCTACTATCTGTTATGACGGGCAGACGGATAAGCATAATACCCTTAAGATGATAGAACTTCTTCACATTGAAATATATAATAACAGTGAATTTATAATGGATAAAGAAGATGAGATTATACTGGTGGACGGACAGATGGGTAACGTCAATATGGTGAATTTTATCGGAAAAAAAGTTGCCTGTATTGATCACCATCCCATGCAGGAAATTACGAAGTACCGTTTCTATGATATACGGAGCCAGGTCGGAGCCTGTGCCTCTATAATAGCCGCGTATTTTATAGACAATTCGATTGAGATTCCGGTAGAGATAGCAACGGCACTGGCATATGGTATTAAAATAGATACTGCGAATTTAACCAGAAGGGCAGTGGAGCTGGATATTGATATGTTCTGCCACCTTTATAAAATGGCAGATAAGGAATTATTATCGAGTTTTGAAAACAGCAGTCTTAGGAGAAATGATCTTCTGGCCTATCAGGAGGCGATTTCAAATCTCAGGCTCCATGGCAGAATTGGTATAGCTAAAATCGGCGACGACTGCTCAGAGGCCATAATAGGCAGTATCTCGGATTTCTTAATGAACCTGTCGGAAGTGGATTTTACCTTGGTTTATTCTTACCGGGTAGGAGGGCTTAAGTTCTCGGTACGAAGTGAATCAAAGACTGTGGATGCAGGTAAAGTAATTAAGGAAGCTTTACTTGGGATTGGCGACGGCGGCGGGCATGCCACTATGGCGGCAGGTTTTCTGCCGGGTCTTAATACAGAAGAAGAAATTAAAGAAATGGGCCGCCTGGTAGAGCAAAGGGTAATTGAACTGGTCATGAACAGCTAGTTTAGTTTACCCTTTTTTCAGTTCCAATAACAAAAATCCAACAAAAGTGTACCGATATACATAACAAAAAGATACTGAAAGTGTTCTATACTGTTAATAAATATAAAATAACGCTTCGTTATGATATAAAATAAAACAGGAGTATGTGACCATGGATAAAGAATTTTTTGTTAATCCGACTACCGACCCGGATTACAGCATATCTGGTTTTTGGTTTTGGAACGATGAAATTACGGATGAGAAAACAAAGGAACAGTTAAGTATCATGAAGAGGATTCATGCCAATCAGCCGGTGGTACATTCCAGATTTGGTTTACAAAATGAATATCTAAGCCAGGATTGGTTTGACCGGATAAAGAGTGTAATAAGAGACTGTAAAGAAAACGGACAAAAAATCTGGCTGTATGATGAAAACAACTGGCCAAGCGGTAACTGTGCCTGGACCATAACCTTGGAAGAAAAATACCGGGAGCATTATTTGCAGTTTGAAACGATATCTCTTGCGGAAAATGAGAACTGTGAACTGGATTTAACTAAAAGAAATTATATTAATATCTCTGTTTATACCGGTGATCAATGTAAAGATATTTTAAAGCCAAACCTGCGGCGGCTTTCTTTCAGGGCACAGGAGAAAAGCGAATTAATTGCGGTTTACGTGGCAGTGGACGATTACGAGCCCATCGGGAAGTTATGCGTGGATTATTTAAGCAAGGAAGCCCTGGGGGTATTTATCGAAAAAACCCACGAAAAATACCGGGAACTGATGGGAGAGGAGTTCGGTAAAATAATATCCGGCATTTTTATGGACGAAACCAGATTCTGCAATGCCATGCCATGGACGAAAACTCTGCCCGAGGAATTCTTAAAGAGAAAAGGCTACGATATAATACCGTATCTGCCCTTACTGATTCGTAAAACGGAGCTGTCTAATAAATTCCGCTATGATTATTATGATGTGATATCGGATATGTACAATGAGGCAACCTTTAAACAAGTCTATGAATGGTGCAATCAGTATAATATGAAGGCAATGGGACATTTTTTGGGAGAAGAAACCATCGCCGCCCAATCTTATTTCGGCGGGGATATGCTTCGGGGATATCAGTATTTTCATGTCCCTGCAATTGACCACCTGGGAAACGGCATAGGCAGCCTGGACGCCAAATTTGCGGTTAGCGCCTGCCATAGTTACGGTAAAAGCCGTATAGGCTGTGAAGCCTTCGGAGCTTCCGGCTGGGATATTACCTTTGAAGATATGGTACGCATATCCAATTGGCTGTTTCAGCAGGGAATAAATTTAATGATTATGCACGGTTTCTATTATTCCATACGAGATGAGAGAAGCAATGATTTCCCTCCGTCCTACTTTTACCAGTGGAAATACTGGGACCATATGCCCATGTATGTAAAAATGGCAAACCGCATGATGAAAATGCTCAGTGACGGAAGGCATGAGGCGGAAATCCTGGTGTACACTCCCATGGAGACTTTCTGGAATTATTATGAACCGGACCTTACGGTAAAAACGGGGTTCTGGAGGGAAGGGCCATGGATAAAGGAGGAGCGGGCCAAGTTTATCGACAACCAGTTTCAGCTTTTATGTAATGGACTTACAGATAAAAATCTGGATTATGATATTCTACATGGCGATGCGGCCTGTAATTTCAGAGTGGAAGGAAAAGAACTGGTAAATGTATTATCAAAAGAGCGGTTTCAGATATTTATCTTACCTTTAACAGAAATACTTACGGCGGAAATGGTTGAACTTCTCAATGAATTTGCTGCGAATGGCGGCTGCATAGTAAGCTTTGAGACACAGCTTCGGGATGTGGTTGCAAAAGACGGCTCCCATATGAGAACGATAGACCTGCCCGTTTTGGACATAACAAAACATATAAAATGTGAAAAATTATCAAAGGTAATCCGCTACTGCCAGGATAATTTAAAACTGCCTTTTGAAATACGAAAAGGTGTGGATGAACTGGCCCATAGTCTGTCCAGTTACCCGGCTCGTTTAATCGATCCATATATCCATGACGGAGAACGTGTTTATGGTGTGGGAGTATCCCGTTATATCAAAGAGAAGGAGAGAATCTATAATTTTACTAATTACAATGAAAAGGACGAAGATCTGACTGTCTGGGTGGCTGTAAAAACGGAGCCGGAAATATATAATCCCGAGACCGGTGAAATCTATCGGCCTCTTGTAAATAAAAGTAATGATAAAGGCTATGAAATCTCCTTTACCATACCTCATAACAGAACTTTATTTATTGTAGGAGATCTCTTATAAGGGACATATTTTGTATTATAAAAACCAACAATTTTGATACGTACCGGGTGGTTAAGAACCGCCCGGTATTTTAATGCCTGAAATTACTCCGATATTGTTCCGGTGTCATTTTCTCATATCGTTTAAATACGCGGAAGAAATACTTGACGTTATCATAGCCTACGGCTTTTGCAATGGAGTATAATTTTTTATCCGTTTCCCTTAAAAGCTGTTTGGCTTTTAAAAGCCGGATGGAATTCAGGTAATTGATAAACGTATCCCCGGTTTTTTCTTTAAAAAGGTGGCTTAAGTAACTCCGGTTCATATAAAGTAAGGAAGAAATAAATTCGATTGTTAAAGCTTTCTGGTAGTTACGCTCAATATATATTTTCATTTTCTCTATGCTGTTATCCGTAGCATAAACACTTTTCTCAGCCAGGATTTTGGAAATGTTGGTAAAGAACTGGAGATAATACTGCTTAATTTCATTTATGCTGAACATGGTATTTAATATATTTTGTACGCTGGAATTGACAGAATTGGGGTCTACCTGGTCAAAGTACCTGGTCATAATCAATTTAGTACGGTCAGCCAGGGAAAACAGGTAGTTTTTGGCATCGTAAAGGCTGCACAAGGGAAGTCCGGCAATATACCGGAATAAATCGTCTAAAAGCAAAGAAATCTCCTCCGTCATTCCGGCTTCGATACGGAACATTAATTCTTCGGACCGCTTCCAATCGATTACCAGCGTTGTATTCAAAGGAATTTCGTGATAAAAGTATGTCTTTCCCTGTTCCGCTATACCCATATAATTTAAAGCCTTCACCGTCTCAATAAATGCGTCGTGCAGAGCTGTAAGGGAACCATGGCTTTCACTGATTCCATATGAAACTACGGTATGATTAACAGCAAAAAGAGAGGAAAGGCTCCTTACGACCTGACTGCACAAATCCCTTGTTCCCAGAGCGGAACGCTGGGGAATGAATAAAATCATAAATCCAAGATTCTGGTTATGAATATGCTGTAAATAAAGTGCCAGGTCTCCAAAACCATTCTCTTTCAGAAAATTCTGGAGATTGTCTTCCGCCAGGGGAGACTGTGAATGAAGGGTTACTAAAACCAGGTTATGGGTATCGTTAATAAAGTTCAGCTTTTCGGAAGTTAATCTTACTTCTGTGGTGTGATATCCTAAGATACTGTTTTTTAGCATACTAATGTCATATTCATACTGGGCATATTCTTTCTCGGCTTTATTGGAAACCAGCTGCTTTTGCATTAAGGTAGAGTTTTCAATGAGGCGGATTGCATTTTCCACGGATGCGATTAAATCTTCTTTGCGGAAGGGTTTTAAGATATAATCCACCGCATTTGCCTTTATGGCATGTTTGGTATACTCAAAATCTTTATAGCCGCTGATTACTATAATATGCTTATCCGGATAATTTTTCGTAATCTCCGGAAGGAGCGCTCCGCCGTCCATAACAGGCATATTCATATCGGTTATTATGATATCCGGATTCAGGTTTTTAATTAATTCAAGTGCTTCCCTTCCGTCCTGAGCTTCGCCAATACAGGTAACCCGGTCTGAAATAGAGCTTAATTTTTTGATGGCTCCTTTTCGGATTATGGATTCATCATCCACCACAATATAAGTGTACATCTTAATCTCCTCCTTTAAAAAGCGGTACCTTTAAGGTTACGGTAGTCCCGTTGTTTTGACTGCTCTGTATCTGCATTCCATAGCCTTCCCCATAATAAAGCTGAATGCGCGTATGAATATTCTTTAGGCCGATACTTTGCTTATTTCTGTGCCCAAGTTCTGTAAAATGGGCTTTTTCAAGAAGGCTTTTATTCAGTTCCTTCAAACGGTCCGGTGTCATACCCAGGCCGTCATCAAAAACTGATAAATAAATCGTATCATTTTCCACACAGCCGCTTATGCGTATCAAGCTCCCCGCGCTGCAATACTTAAGGCCGTGATAGAACGCATTTTCAACGATTGGCTGCAGAACTAATTTTAATATTTTTAGTGAATACATGCCGGCAGGTATTTCAAGAAGTAATTCGAACCGGTTGTCAAAGCGTATCTGCTGTATGGAAATGTAATCTTTCACGTGTTTTAACTCATCGGCAATGGTTACCAGTTCGCTGGTAGTTTTAATACTGTAACGGAACATATCCCCAAGGGCTAAAGACATAGTGCTGATACTTTCAATTTCTTCTATTTCGGCTATGCTGTTAATGGATTCTAAAGTATTATATAAAAAATGGGAATTGATCTGGGCTTCTAAGGATTTCATCTGTGAATCCAGAGTAATCAGTTTATGCTCCAGTTCATTTTTAATGTAAAGCTTTAATTCCTCAATCATACTTTGGTATTCATTATAAAGAATACCAATTTCATCGGTCCGGTTTAAATAACGTTCCTTATCAACCGTATTATCTCCGCCCCGAACGGACATTTTTTTGCTTAATAGTATAATGGGTTTGGTTAAGTAGGAAGATAGAATGATTGAAATAATTATAAAAATCAAGGCGCAGACAACAGAAATAGCAATCAAGGTAAGTCTTGTGGAATTAAACTCCCGGTAAAGCCCTTCGGTATTAAACACGGCTACCAGGGACAAATCCCTCCAGTCCAGTTCCTTATTATATTTAATAGAATTTTTGTCGCTGAAATCCCCTGCCAGGGTGTCAATATTACTGTAAAGGATCTGGTTACCCTGTTCAATGGACAAAAGTGCGGTATCCGGCAGTGTATTAACTGTTGATAAATCAAAGACTTTTGGAGAACAATCAATTAAAAGCACCCCCAAAAATTCTTTCGTATAAACATCATATATTGCGGAAGAAAATGAAATGGAGGGATCTGAGTTAATAATATATTCTTTTGCCCGGATTCCATCAATATAAGTTTTTCCCTGTAGTTTAAGGGTCTGTTTATACCATTTATCAGAAGACGGATTATAACCATACCGGATATCAATATTTCCTCCGTAGCCATATCCTAAAATTTCACCGCTGGGAGTAAAAACAAAAATACCGTTGATATAAGAAGAATTAAAAATCAGGTTTTGGCAGATGAATTTAAGATTGTTATTGGTTTTAAATACATCATAGGTAGTATAATCACTTTTGCTGCCAGTGTAATTACGTAAATCACTGATTATGGATTCCTGGTTACCGGCGTCGAAGTTAAAAAGCTCGGAGATATGTTTAATATTATCTAAAGTGGTATTGGCACTTGATAATGCATTTTCTACGATATTTTCAGCAACCTGGGAAGTCTGCCGGTTAATCAGATCGGTATACCGGTTATAGGTATATATGGCCATAATTAAGATGGGCAGATTGGAAATCAGCATAAAAATCAAAAAAAACTTTTTCCTTAAACTCATGATTTCACCTTCCTGATTGTGTGCCTTGCAGTGTCTTTTACCGCCGTGGAACCGATTATAGAAACACGAATTTTGCTTCTTATATTATTACTTTAATGTGGACAAGGTATTTTGTCAAATGTTTCGTGCAGAATTATAAATCCAACAATAGTATACTTCACCTTCCAACAAAAATGCACCGAAGGTGTGATATTATCATATCAGCAACAAAAAACATTTATTAATTTGAGGAGGTTAATTTATGAAACTGAAAAAAAATCTGGCATTGGTATTGACCGTTATACTGGTCATGTCAGCATTAACCGGCTGTAAAAGTTCTTCTGCCGGAACGGGGGCTAAGACAGAAACAAACAGTGATGACAAAACCGCAGTAAAGGATAATATCACTATTACAATGATGTATTCGGGAACCGCAGCTGAAAATGATTTTGAAACGGAAGTATTGCCAGGTCTGGTACATGAAGCATTTCCGAATATTACCCTTGAAGTAACCAAGCTTCCCGATGACCAGTATTATACATCGTTAAAAACAAAGCTGGCATCCGGGGAATGCCCGGATTTAATTCTGGTGCAGCCTAAGTATGCAGGAGCAAATTCTGTTATCGGCCTGGCTAAAGCAGGTTACCTTGAACCCTTAACCGGACTTAAGGTAATGGAAAAATTCAGTACGGCTGGGCTTGAGTCTTTTACTTATAACAATGAAGTTTATGCCATTCCCGGCGGTGTAACAATGCTTGGTACCTATTACAATAAGGATATGTTTGAAGCGAACGGGTTATCCGTGCCTACGAACTGGGATGAATTTTTAAATGTGTGCGAAACACTAAAGAGCGCCGGCATCCAGCCTATTGTTATGGGGGATAAGGACATGTATGTCATGCAGTTTGGTTTATACCAATTGGCTGCAAACAAAGTTTATCCAAAAAATTCTTCCTTTGATGACCAGTTAAGGACCGGTGAAACCAAATTTACCGATAAAGGAATCTGGGATACGGTTCTTGATATGTATAAAACCTTATATGACAAAGGCTATATAGCCTCTAATTCCCTTGGACTCGGGGCACAGCAGGCAATCCAGAAATTTGTTGACGGAGAAGCTGCAATGACTTTTGACGGCTCCTTTAACGCAACAGCAATCCAGGCAAAAGGTGGAGTTGATTTTGAAAGAGGATATTTTCCGTTACCGGGCAATGCAGAGGGAGAACAGCTCTATGCCTCCATGGCTATGGGAGCCGGCCCGGCAATCTATTCCGATTCAAAATATAAAGATGAATGCAAAGCAATTCTGGATTTATGGTTTGATGGGGAATCAGACATTTACAAGGCTTATGCAGATTCCGGCAAGGTAATTGTTACGTATGGATACGGTTCTGATAAAGTCAACCCGCTATTCAAAAGCTTCCTGGACTTATATAATGACGGGAAATCCTTCTACTGGTGCAACCAGGGCTGGCCTGCCGGTACGGAAACAGAAATGGAAGCCTTATTCAGTGAAAGCATCGGAGGGCAGGGTACGACGGTAGAGGATATAGTAAAAGGTATGCAGACAAAATTTGAAGAGCTGAATACCGAAAAATAAAACAGGGCGTGCTGCAAAATAACAGAAGTGACTGGGGTTCGTAAGAATCGTAAGGCAGTTATGTAATTATTTTGCAGCCCCCCTTTCCATAAAGGAGGAGCTATGAAAACTAAAAATAAATTATGCGGTATTCTTTCGTTAGTTTTTCCAAGGAGAATGTATCTGTTTGTTTTACCTGCATTGGTACTGTTTTTGGTTTTTTGGGTAATACCCGTTTTTCAGTTGTTTTATTACAGCGTAACTAATTTTAACGGAGTCAATTATAATTATGATTTTGTAGGTTTTAAAAATTATCTGACTTTATTGAAAGAAGGCACACTTGTAAACTCCATAAGAAATACATTGGTTTATGCAATTACCATAGTTATAGGCAGTAATATTCTAGGGCTGGTTATGGCTCTGCTTTTAAACCTTAAGCTAAAAGGCAAGGGATTTTTCCGTACGGCAGCCTATATTCCCGCGTTATTCAGTGCTATTGTAGTCGGTTTTATCTGGTCCTATGTATATATGCCGGATGCAGGAATGATTCCAGCACTTATGGATTTAATCGGTATGGACGGTTCATCCTTTAATATATTGGGAAATTATAAAACAGCGCTTTTTGGAATATCCATCGTGGATATCTGGAAAGGATTTGGCACCACCATGATTATATACCTGGCAGGTCTGCAGACCTTAGATGACAGTTTGATTGAGGCAGGAAAGATAGACGGATGTACAGAGTGGCAGCTTATCCGAAAGATAAAGATACCTCTTATTTCAGCGACTATAACAATTAACGTGATATTAAATGTAATTGCCGGTCTGAAAGCCTTTGACTATTCCTTTATAATGACTAACGGCGGACCAGGAAAATCGACTAACACGTTGATGTTTACCATATATAAAATTGCATTTACGGATCAGATGATGGGAAAGGCAAGTGCGTTCTCGGTAGTAGCTTTTATTGTTATAATAGCCATTACCATATTTATGCTTGTGTTTTTAAATAAAAAGGAGGTGGAATTATAATGGCTGGAAAAAATTCTTATAAAGAAGCAGAAAAGACAGAAAAGTTTACCCTTGCCATAATTATTATTTATATCTTGTTAATCTGCTTTTGTATCCTTATAATTTCACCTTTATTAATCGTATTTTCCAGTTCTCTGCGGGAACCGGGCAATATGCAGTCTCCTCTGAATCTCTTTGTACAATTTTCTCTGGAGAGTTATATCAGCGCTTTTAAGAAAATGAATTATCCGATGCAATTACTAAACAGTATTATGACCACAGGGGGGTCTGTTATTGTAATCGTTTTCATATCTTCTATGGCGGCTTATCCTATAGCCAGGATAAAAGCAAGGCTGAGCAAGGGGCTATACTACTTTTTTATAGCAGGCTTAGTAATTCCAGCCCAAATGGTAATTGTACCTATAGCCCAGATGTTTGGATATTTAAATATTCCTAATAACAGATTTACACCAATGATTATGTTTATAACCTGCAGCCTTCCCTTTTCTACCTTTCTATACACCGGTTTTTTAAAAGGAGTTCCTGCTGAGGTGGAGGAATCTGCATTTTTAGATGGCGCTAATCTGTGGCAGAGGTATAAAAGTATTGTTTTTCCTCTGTTAAAACCGGCTACGGTATCAGTTATTATTACCCAGTCATTATGGATTTGGAATGATTATTTCTTCCCCATGGTTTTTATCTCAAAATCAGCCCAGTATTCTTTACCTATAGGGATGATACAGTTTTTAGGTGACAGGGAAAACCCTGCCCAGTGGAATATCTTATTTGCTGCCTGTGTTCTAAGTGCTTTACCCCTAATTGTTATGTTTACGGTTTTGCAAAAGCAATTTATCAATGGCATTGCGGCAGGAGCCGTAAAAGGATAGCTTTAATCAGATATACAATTTTACAGAATATTTCCTGTTATTATATTTTTTAAAAATAATTGACGGAACTAAATTACTATGCTATAATACGAACGGTACATTTATCTGGATTAAGCATCTGGAGCATAGGAATAGTTTAAGAATAGTATAGTTAACATTATATATTTAAGCTCTCTGTCCAAAAGACCAAGAGCTTT
>JAEZSL010000152.1 GCA_023443925.1 Bacillota bacterium
ATGACAGAAAAGTAACTTATTAACTATGTAGGTATGATAGGATGACCAAGGATTCATCCAACACCTATATCATAAAAATAAGTCTATAGACTCTGTGTTTGAGGTCTATAAACTTATAATACGAGGAGTGTGGAGGTATGAGTAATTCTGCTAAAAAATATGAACAAAGCACGGAAAGCTATTCACCAAAGGATAAACCTGAAATTCTAAGTATGGCACAAGCCAGCGCCTATGCTACGGACACAATTATCTGGCCCCTTGCGGGAGGGGAACCGCCGCGTACTTCCAATCGGATTCTAAATTATCGAAGGATTCAAAACTGGGAGAATTATTTTCTTGCTTCCGCTATCTGTTCGGTTGCAAAAGCGGCAGGAGTTGATGAAGAGACCTTAAAAACCATCGGGCACGAACAAGTCAATGGTGGATTTCATTTTTTCTCAGCCATTACAGGAGATATGTTTACAGTACTTTATGCAACTGATGAGCCTAGTGACAGTGGTTTGACCAATTATTTCTTTGTTCCGCAGGTTGTTAAGAAAGCATATGCTGCCTTTGGCTATAAGTGTTTATATCTATCGAATTCACAAATAAAAAAGGATTATAATGCAGTCATAAATGCAATCAAAGTCTCAGTCGACAAAGGTATTCCGGTGTTAGCCTGGGGTATGGGCAATGTTATAATGTCCGACGGCAGTCATTACGACCCGCTGCCGGAGGGGTGCTTAATCGGCGGGTATGATGAGAATGATCTATTGTATGTCAATCTTTATCCCGGTCCGGAACGAATGGCGGTGGACGAGGACGGATATACGGCAATTATCAACGGATTGGACACCACTAAGGGGCTGTTTTTTCTGGATGAACCAATAGAACTATCCGATAAACGCGAAATTTATCGCAGTGCAATAGAGGCAATTCCCGCCTTTTTGTCTATGCCGCCTGCTGACGGTTATGTATTCGGAAAGGAAGCCTTTGAAAAATGGGCGAATACTTTACTGGAGGAGAGCCGCTTCCTGGGAAAGACCGAAAACGAATTGAGCGGGATCTGCTGGGATTTGCATTGCTCGCCCTTTTGCAACATATGTACCAGTGCGGCAGAGATCTACATCCGAGCCGCAGCAGAGGTCTACGATATTACACTTGCTAAGAAGCTGCTGCCTCACTATGAACGATTTACCCGGCTGCGTCAAGAAATATGGACGCTGCATGGTGATTTTTTCCCACCAATGGATAAGTTCAAGTCCAGGGAGTTCCGGACTAAAATTGCTGAAATTCTGCGTAGTATGGGCAGCGTTTGTGACGAAATTATAAAGGCTTTCGATTGAGATTGATTTAGTGGTGAAAAGCGAAAAAAGAGCATACAAAGTCAAAACCGTATCATGGTTTATTGATATACTACTTGGTATTAGGAGGTAATTATTATGCATGCGTGGGAATCAATTCAAAACACATTGATATGGATGGAGAAAAATCTATCAGAACCGATTGCAATCGAAGAGCTTGCAAAGATTGCACATTTATCACCATTTTATTACCAAAGACTCTTTAGCCGTTTGGTTGGAAAGCCAGTAATGGAATACTCAAAACTCCGGCGTTTGGCGCAAGCGGCAGATTTTCTTGCAAAAAATCAAGGGCGTATTATTGATGTTGCCTTAGACTTTGGTTTTCAAAATCACGAAACATTTACCAGAGCTTTTAAAGACACTTATGGTATGACTCCGGAAGACTATCGTGCCAATCCATGTCAGCTATCACATTTTTTAATGCCGGATATTTCTATGAAATATCGGCTTGTCGATGAAAATGTTCCATTGGTAGCAGATGGTATTGTGCTTGAAGTTCGAAGGACAAGCATGAAGTCAAGCAGGTTGTTTGCGGGTTATTCCATGCAAAATCCCATTGCTGATACACCGGGAGTTGATCTTCTTGGCCAGCAATGGAATCGTTTTCATAAGGAAAAAGCAAGGATACCATATCTTATACCCTTAGGGTATGAGGTTGGTGCTTCTTATCCCGGGGAAAAGGAAGGGTGTTTTACTTATTTTTCAGGAACAGAGGTTCAAAGCGATAGCGGCCAATCTGAGTTTGCCTCCTGGGTAATGCCGGAAGGGGAGTATATTATATGTTCTTTTGAAGCAGAAAATTTTTATCTTCTTGCAAGCAATGCCCTCAATAAAGCCCGTGATTATATGCTGGGTGTTTGGTTACCAAATCACCAATTAGCGATAGAAGCATTTATGGCAGAATTATACCAGGATACTTCACCGGAGGCTACTTCTATGGAGTTCTGGTTTAAGGTGAAAACCGATATGCATTCAGAAAAAGATATGCATGCAGAAAAAGATATGCATGCAGAAAAAGATATGCATGTACAGAATGAAAGTGCAAGTAAGCAGGAGAAGGAATTATGAATGAACAGACATATATCAACCAAATCGGGAAAAATCTTTTGGCAGCAGCCGCAGAACTACCAAGGCGTGAAGAAATAACGAACGTTATGAAGGTAAATTATAATGATTCGAAGATAAATGATAATAATGCTGCTTGCATTGATATTGAGAATCTATATAAACTTCAAAGTTTCTATCTTGGTATTTATTATAACCTCAGTGTTGTAAATCCCGAAACTGTAGAGTTACCTGATTATAAAGCAACCTATCCGGTGGACAGGAAGAAATTTGATAAGTGCGTTGACCGAGTACTTAGAATGTTGCTGACACTATATGCGATTGGCTTTCTTGGAGAATATGTTAATGGTGACGTTATGAGTGAAGGTAACGATGAAAAGGAAAATGGACTGGTTAACAAAACAGCCGGTGGATTAATCCAAGTAAATCAGCAAACTCTTCTTGAACTTTGTAAAACCTTGAAGGTAACAGCGCTTAATTCTGTTTTAAATGAACTTAATCAATTTGGAATAGGTATGAAAAAAGAAAATAGCCAGCTTAAAGTTTGGTTTGCCAATGACACGGAGGGAATACTTGCTAAGTATCATTGTATCTATGCAAATTATATAGGACAGATAAAACCAGAAGATACAAAAGCCATAAGCAAATATTTTCGGTGCGATTTTAGTTCTCTGTTGAACCAAAAGCAGAAAAAAATTAACGAAGAAAATTTTATGATAGCAGCATTATCTCAAGATAAAGCAGAAATGTTAAGTGAAATGATAAGCATTTTAAATTCAAAAATGAATTGCCGGACTGAAATAAAGATGTCATTTTACAAAGGTATCTTGAATGGATCACTTTCTGCTGCGTATAAGCATCGAAAAACCGGAAGAACTTTGGTTAGTCTTGATACGAAGGCAGGGGAGATAATCTTAAGGTTAAATTTCACACCGCAGACAGTAGGTAAAGTATTTTTAATGACAGATGAATTTTCTGCCGAAGTTTTTGACAACATAAAGCAATGCTATTGCAAGGGAAGTAAATGTATGGGACATGATGGAGTATTTATACCGGAAGCAGGCATCAGCTTTTGTGACCACATTATAAAATATGAGCTTCGGGAGCTGCAAAAGACTACCTTTGATGATTTTTGCAGATTACTCTACGTTCAATATGGTTTTTTAAATGAAAACGAAAACTTTGAGGTATCAAAATAGGAAGAATACAAAGCAGGCTAATCAATAAAGTTACATGCAATTGTATTAATGCATGAAGTACGTAAATAATGAGGGCAGAGTATAAATTTATACCCTGTCCTTTTTGTTGTATTAGTGAATATTGTTTTGAATTCCCATTACAATAAAAACTCTGCCGGCATACGTGATAAACGGTGGAAAATGCCGCTATAATGAAAGGGTATCAGCAGTATACGAAGCATAAACAAATGAAGCATGCTAAGCATAACCGAGGAAGTATTCATTGTAAAAAGGTAAATAGTGACTTATAATTAAAGTATAATGTTTTGGTGCGGGTTTTCACCTCTATAAGATAAATACTGTAAGATGGAAAAGTATACATTGGAGGATTTGATAATGAGATCAAAGAAATTCAAGCTAATTATGAGTAGTAAATATGTGGTGTTTTTTCTGTTTTTTTTCCTGATACTTGTAGTAACTAATAAGACAGTTTCGGCTGAGAACAGTGCAAAAGAGAAAGACTTTGTAATTAATGATGGTATTTTAACTGCTTACCAGGGCAGTGATACGGTTATTACAATCCCGAAGGGGGTAAAAGGCATAGGAGACGGGGTGTTTAGTAAGCGCACAAGAATAACTCATGTAGTAATACCTGCTTCTGTGACAAGCATTGGAGATTCTGCATTTTCTGAGTGTACCAGATTAGTAAGTATTGACCTGCAAGGCCCTGTTACTAAAATTGGCAGCTTCGCATTTTTTAATTGCAGAAAATTAAAAAGCATAACGATTCCAAAAACAGTATTAAGTATAGGGAGTCATTCCTTTGCCCTTTGTGAAAGTCTGACGAAGGTTGTTATACCAAACTCTGTAACAAGTTTGGGTGAAAGTGCATTTATGGGCTGCGGCAGGTTAGCGAGTGTGACGGTCTCGGATTCTATCACCAGTATTGAGGCGGAAACCTTTTCTAGCTGCCTGGCTCTTACGAAAATAACCATACCAAAATCAGTTACCAGCATTGGCTATTCTGCCTTTTCTGACTGTAAGAAGCTGAGTAACCTTACTATGTCTAATTCTGTGACGAATATAAAGGACAGTGCTTTTCAGGAGTGCAGCAGTTTAAAAAGCATAAAGCTGCCTGCTTCGGTGAAAAGTATTGGGAGGGAAGTTTTTTATAATTGTACTAAATTAAGTGCAATAACAATACCAGGTTCTGTGACCGGGATAGGAAAAAATGCGTTTTATGAAACACCCTGGCTGAAAGCTCAAAAGAAAAAGAATGTTTTAGTAACCGTAAATCATATTCTAATTGACGGATCAAACAGCAAAGGTAAAGTAACAGTACCTAAGGGCGTAACTCAAATTGGTGCCGGTGCCTTTGAGGGCAATACGAAAATTACGGATATAAAACTTCCATCATCAGTTAAAAAAATCGGTGCTTCAGCATTTAGCGGCTGTACCGGGATAACCGGTATGGTTTTACCAGATTCTTTGACAAGTATAGAGGACAGTACTTTTAACGGATGTAAAAAACTTAAGAAGATAACGCTGCCGGATACGGTTATAAGTATCGGAAGCAGTGCATTTTCTAATTGTGCCAGTTTAGCGGGTATTGAGCTGCCGGATTCGGTAAAAAGAATCGAGGAATATACCTTTTCTGATTGTAAAAAACTAGCTGGTATAAATCTGCCTGGCTCCATAACTTTTATCGGAGCGAATGCGTTTTATAATTGTAATGAATTAAAAAGTATAATACTGCCTGAAGCATTGGAAGCTCTTGGGGAGTATGCCTTTTATAATTGCAGTCAATTAAAGGAGATAAAGCTTCCGAATTCTTTAAAAAGGTTAGAGCGGTGTGCTTTTTTATATTGTAAAAGCTTGGAGAATATTTCGATACCGGAATCTTTAACTGATATAGGACAGGAAGCCTTTAACGGTACGGCCTGGTTTAGTGACAGGCAGAGAGAGGATACCTTTGTAGTTGTAAACAGTATTCTCATCGATGGTATGGCCTGCACAGGGGATGTTGTGATTCCGGATACGGTTACTGTAATTGGCGAGGGTGCATTTTCAGAGAGTAATACTTCGACGGATTTTGATGTCTATAGCAGTACCATAGGGATAACCAGCGTTATCATACCTGCTTCGGTAATAAAAATATCAGATAAGGCATTTTTAGGCTGCGGAAAACTGACTACAGTGGAAATTAAGGGTTCTGATGTAAGCATAGGTACGAATGCATTTGCTGACTGTGATAAACTGGTGAAGGTTATAGTGCCGCCGGAAGTTAAAAGTATTGGTGCATTTGCATTCTGGAATACAGCCTGGCTTAAGGCAGAGAAGGAAAGAAATCCGTTGGTAGTGCTTGGTACGATACTGATAGACGGAACAACATGTAAAGGAAAGGTTATTGTACCGGATTTTGTAACAGGCATAACGAACTATGCGTTTTTAAATAACTATCAGATAACCGAAATAGTGATACCCGATTCTGTAACAAGCATAGGTGATACTGCATTTGATAACCTGAACAGTCTAATTATATATGGTAATAAAGGCTCATATGGCCAAATATATGCAGAAAAACATAATGGGAATTTCAAGGTTCTGGAAAAACCGCTAAATGGAACATGAAGGAATAATAGAGAAATTAAGTAATTAACGAAATAAAATTTCCGTAAAAATTTCCGTATGAGGCCCTGACAGCCTCATGCGGAATTGTTTTTGTCTTATCAAAGATTACCTTTAAAATAGTCATATCCATTCAAGTCTACTTCTTTTCCGGATTTTGCCCAGGAAACTTTAGCTTGAGCCGGAAAAGTCCAATTATCATAGCAATCCTTTAGTACCTCATTCAGACCCTCAACATAGATTAGTTTTGAGGTACTGTCGTATTGGATAAGATCTTCTGGAAAATCAGTGATTCTCATGGACTCCTGGATTCCGTTAATGCATATAAGGTGCGGTAATGCCGTTTCAATGGTGCAGGGAGATTTTGATATACCTTTCACCTCATCGATGGCGTTGTTTAATTTGGAATAAAGATTCTCATCCGGATTGCCATACTCTTTTACCATGCCATCTTTAAATTTTGCTTGTATACTAGAGCCTGTATGAAAGGTTACAATTGCATTTTCAAATTCATAACAGAAAGTTGGATCAAGCAGTTCCCGGGTCGCATGAGTTGCATAAAAGCTTAATTCGGTGCCTTTTTTTGTTGTTATTCTGGCACAGACCGTATCATAATTTTCTATTTTGTTAGCACGGTATAGTTCGGCGCTTATCTTTTCGGGATATTCGCTGGTATCCATGGAATCCCCAAGCAAATATAACATATTGTGCAGATAGTGGGCAGCAGCATTATTTGCTATACTGTCTAAAATCCAATTGCCGGAGTTGTCCTTTATCTTTGCAGCCCATCCTCTTCTATAATATTCTTCATTTCTGGGCCAGAGTATTAAAGTTTTAAATCTTATCGGCTTTCCAAGTATTCCGTCTATCATATCCTTCTTTAAATTATGTATCGCTTTGGCATAAGACCATTGAAAGCCGATGGAAACGAATTTACCTGCTTCCTTCTGTGCTTTTAGCATCGCTTGTGCTTCCTGTACGGTTGCGCTTACAGGCTTTTCGCATAATACATTACTTCCTTTGGATAAAGCATAACATACTTGATTTTTGTGAAAGTGTATCGGTGAGGAAATAATTGCAAGGTCAGCACTGTTTTTGCTGTAAAATTCCTCAAGAGTAGTGAAAAAGGGTACATTCATTTGTTTCAGTTTATCTAAATTTCTGCAGGCAGAAGGATAAGGATCAACAACACCTGCTATTAAGAAACCCTCTTTGTGTTCATGATTAAGAAGTGCATCTACATAGTAGTTACCATATCCCCCCGCACCTACGATTAGTATAGATATTACTTGATTCATTGATAACCTCCTGGTAATGTAATTTTGACAGTTTAAATGGTCATCCTGGTATTTCTAACCTGATGATTCTTTTGGTTTAGCAATTGGCATCTTGATTTGATCCGATTACAACTATGAAAACATGAACACCATATATTCTGTATGTATGTTGTACCATCGTAAATTGATTTAAATAATCTTAAATTAATAGCCTTCTCTCGTATATATGTTATAATAAAAACATCCTTTATTGATATTTTATTATATTTATTATTTATTTTATATATTATATTTGGTTAAAAATTAGCGTTGTTTGCTATTTATTTAATTGACTGATAACAGATATTGAAAAATAAAACAGAGAAAAGCGTAGTATTTTGATATTTGCAAACGTTCTAGCTGCGGCAGTATCCGAGGCTATTCTATAATATTTGTTGAGTATAAGCGCAGAGGAGAAATATAAAATTGTTAAGATGCTAAGTTATGATTCTTACAAAGGTTGAAGAAAATATTAAATTGAAAGTATGCCAGGTTATGTTACCTGCGGCAGTTACGGAGTGTAAAAATGAATGATACTGGTTATGAGAATATAATGATTCGGTATGAAGAGACATTTCATGGATTTACCCTGGAGGAGCATTTTCATAACTGTTTTGAAATGATCTATGTTGTGGATGGAAGTGCCCAGTTTATAATAAATGAAAAACTGTATGAGGCAAATAAAAATGATATTGTTTTTATCAGCAATCTGGAAACACATAAAATCAATATGGTGAGTTTTCCCTATAAAAGATACTATATATTAATTAATCCTAAGTATTTGTCCTCCATAATAGGCGAATCCGTGATTGCTTCCATCTTTAAGCACCGCCCGGATGACTTTTCCCATATTATAAAGCTTAACGATAGCTGCAACAGCGATATCGATAACATAATCCGAAATATATATGAGGAATCCAATACCATGGGCGATATGTGGGAGACCGCGGTAAAGTCGTATTTCTGTCTGCTGTTCACCCTGCTTTACCGAAATTTTAAAGAATGCTTTCCCATTAAACAAACCGATAGAATGTCAGATACTATATTAAATATACAAAAGTACATCGAAGACAGATGTACGGAGGATCTCACTCTTGATACTGTATCAAAAAAATTCTATATAGACAGATTTTATTTATCACGTCTTTTTAAAAAAATTACAGGTTACACCTTTAAGGAATATGTCATTCGCCAAAGAATTGCAAAGGCCAAGGAACTCCTTTATTATACAGAAAAAAGTATCACTGAGATAGGCATAAGCTCCGGTTTTAATAATGTAAACAACTTTATAAGAACCTTTAAAAATTATGAAGGAATCCCTCCGTATCAATATAGGAAGAAGAGCGGAAGGAAATTTCAAAATGAGAATTATTAAAAAGCATTTGGTAAATTTTACTCCTGGTTATTAACCCAGTTCAATAACCCAAGTTAATATCCCAGTTCAATAACCCAATTCTACGGAAGTGATTAGCTGAGTATAAAAATATAAAAGTAATCACATGCCTGTCCGAGTTGGTAAAATGAAGTTGGCAGCTTATTAGTATAGCAATAGATGAGGCAGAAATTTCTATGCAGTTTCATAATTTTTGATTTGCAAAAATAGTTGCCGGGGGCAATGAATTAAGGTATGATAACATTGGAAGTAATTGTATCTTATTTATTATAAATGTTGAGAAAAACACAGAATTATCTGCTTAATAAATGGAACAGGCTGGATATATAATTATTATACTGTGAGGAAGCGGGGAGAAATGAACAGCGCGGAGACGGAGTTAGGGATATTATTTGTTCCTCGTTTTCTGGGGGTAAAGAATGAGAATCAGGAAATGGAGGAAGCTGCTTTAGTAGTTTTACAAAACGTACTTATGTGGCTGGAAGCATTAGTGAAGCTTTTTGATGAAGAATGCCGTAAAGGAAACCCTGCGTTTGTAAGAATGAAGGAAGAAGGGCACCAGCAGTTCTATAGAAATGAAATCCAATTTATAAAAGAAAATATGTTGGATTGGATATAAGGAAAAAATTAAGCCCAAAATGCAAGGATATATACTTGTCTGCCAGGGTTCTGTGTTTTGTATAAGAGCAAGATCTTAGTAAATAAGCTTTTGAATATATAATTAGTCCATATTTTCTTTACCCCAGACATGCATCATTCCGAGAATTGGTAATCGTGTGGCACCTTTTTGGGTTAAAGAGTATTTGATTTTATTACGGAATACAGCCGAATATCAAATTTATTCAGATGTAAATAAAAACTATCTGCAATCGATAAGGAGGGCCGTTTGAAGTATAAAGCTATAATATTTGATGTAAGTGATACTTTGATTGAGTATAGTCCCAACTATGAACAGATTTACGGTGACAGACTGCGAAGCCTAGATTTAAACGTTACTGTGGATAAGGCAAAGGATATATCAAGAGCTGTAAACTGGGCAATTGGTGAACAAAACCGGAAGGAACAAGCTGGGGAGTCTCATGTTTCGGAAGATATCTTAAACATACTGTTAGATGAGGCAGCATTAACGTGTTTATTAGGAAAAGATAGCTGCATAGAAAATTATTTGATGGATTTGAAAAAAATACCGATACCAAAACAAAAGCTGTCTGTGATTGCAGGGGTGACGCAGGTATTAAGCATTTTAAAAAGTAAATACCGTCTTGCCATAGTATCCAATCATTATGCCTGGTTAATGGAATTTTTATACGAATGTGGTTTGTCTCAATTTTTCGAATGTATCGTGATTTCAGATATTGTCGGAGTGGCAAAGCCCAATATACGAATTATGGAAGCAGCTCTTGAACAACTTGGTTTAAATGCAGAAAATTGTTTGTATGTAGGGGATCAGCCGATGGATGTACTTTGTTCTAAGCAGGCAGGAATGGATTGTGCCTGGATTGAGAAAGACACAAGCCAGCTGCCAGAGACAATTCCCTATACAGAAGATTTTCGGATTACTCATTTATCAGATTTATTAGCAATATTATAGTGACCTTTATGCGGAAAATCAAGCGGGAGAGGTAGAACAGCTTAACAAATCGGCGCGTCACGTTATCCCAGGAGATACGACGGAGAAAACCCAGATTATACGGTATTGGAAGAGCCGGACGGTAAATTTATTTTGCGTGTTACAAAAATGAATGAGCCGGTACTTTAGAAAGGGGAAATTAGTGTTGAACAGTAAAAAAATAATAGGCAGCAGTGAATATAATATCAGGTTATTATCGGCTGATAATGAGAATGAGGTACAAAGTTTATGTGAAAGATGTTTGGACTTTTGGGAGCTGACGGATGGCAGGCCTCCTGAAAAAGATGCAGGGTACGGTATTCTGTTTGATTTACCGCCGGATAAGGAATTGAAAGATAAATATGTTATTGGAGTGTATAATGAGAATAACATTCTGATTGCTGTAATTGATATAGTAAAAGATTATAAAGCCGCTGGAGAATGGATGATAGGGTTACTCATGATTGACCCGGGTGAAAGGGGAAACAGCCTGGGCAGAAAATTACATGACCTTATCAAAGACTGGGTTAGGGAAGAACAGGGTAGTGTTCTGCGGATTGGTGTAATTAAAGAAAATATTAGAGGCTATAAGTTTTGGTGCGAGATGGGATATGCAGAAATTGACAGGGTAGATAGAACCTATGGTTTGAAAGAGCATATAGTAATTGTTATGAATTTAATTCTTTAATTGCAGCGAAATTAAAAAATTGAAGTGAAATTAAAAGAATAGATTTAACGCTTCAATTGTTAAGTATGAGAAAATATGTTTGATAAAATAATAGAACTATAACAAAGCGAGGTCGGGATTGACTTGAAAATTGCAGTATTTAGTGATATTCATAGTAATTATCATGCTTTGAAAGCCTGTACGGATTATGCATTTGAAAAAGACATCCGGCATTTTCTGTTTTTGGGAGATTATGTAAGTGATTGTGCATATCCTCAAAAAACCATGAAATTATTGTATGAACTAAGAGCAAAATATGATTGCCGGTTTATCCGGGGTAACAGGGAAGAATATATGCTGAGTCATAGAGAGAATAGCGAGGAT
Source organism: Bacillota bacterium (assembly GCA_023443925.1). The sequence goes on from JAEZSL010000152.1 coordinate 11,584, forward strand.
GGCTGGAAAATTCCGTCCTCTGCCAGCGGAAGCCTCCTGTATACATATGATAATCTGACAGAAGAGGATTTGATCTTCTTTGATAATTTAAATATCTCCGGATCTATGGCAATAGAAGGATATCCGGAGTTTTTATTCTGCCATGGCTCTATGGAGGATTCACGTGGAGATTTATGGTTCGGAAGTGAAAACGCAGATAAAACCTTAAAAAATATGACTTCAGAGCTGCTCCATTGCGGACATACCCACCGGCAGGGAATCTATGAACAATATGGGAAAAAGATTGTGAATACAGGTTCTATCGGGATGCCTTTTGGCTATGGGGGAGACGCTCAATTTGCAATCCTTAACGGAAAGCGGGACTGCTGGGAGATTGAATTAATTCAGCTAAAGTATGACAAGGAGAAGGCGGTCGGAGAACTATATGAAAGTAATCTGAATATAAAGGCAAATATCTGGGTCAAACTGGTTGAAGAAACCTTATTAACGGGAATAGACCGTGCCTCGGAGTGTTTACATCTGGCCTTAAAAAAGTGTGAAGAAAGAGAAGGAA
>JAEZSL010000198.1 GCA_023443925.1 Bacillota bacterium
GCATCCTTTATAAGGCTATTAAATGCAGGCGGCAGGCTTATCTGTTTATTCCATGGCAGCTTCTGCTGCTTTTAACATGATGGCACATTCAACTCTCTTTTTCTGCAGTTCGCAGCCGATATCATATGCATCATTAATGGTGCCGTGAAATTTAAAGGAATTGGCGGCACAGCCTCCGCTGCAGTAAAATCTGGCAAAACAATCCCTGCATTTGTCCTTGGCATATACGTTACAGCATTTAAATTCATCTCTTAAATCGGTTTTCTTAACACCTTCGTATACATTGCCCATTAAGAAATCTTCTTCCCCAACGAATTGATGGCAGGGATATAAATCTCCCCAGGGGGTTACAGCCAGATATTCGGTACCGGAACCGCAGCCGGAAAGGCGTTTTGCAACACAGGGGCCGCCGGATAAATCCAGCATAAAGTGAAAGAAATTAAAATCCTGGCCTGCTTTTTTCTTTTCTATCATATATCGTGCCAGTTTATCGTATTCATCAAAGATTCTTGGAAGATCTTCTTTTTTAATGGCATAAGACTCTTCTTCTCCGGCCACTACCGGTTCAACAGAAATCTGCTTAAAACCTGACTCTGCCAGATGCACTACATCCTCTGAAAAATCAAGATTATTGTGGGTAAAGGTGCCTCTGACATAATAATTATTCTGATTGCGGCTTTCGGCGACCTTCTTAAATTTTGGTAATATCACATCATAACTGCCTTTTCCATTTCTGGACGGCCTCATAAAGTCATTTACTTCTTTTCGTCCGTCGATACTTAGGACTACATTGCTCATTTCCCGGTTGGCAAATTCCATAATATCATCATTTAACAGGATACCGTTAGTGGTTAAAGTAAAACGGAATTTTTTATTATGAAGTGCTTCCTGTTCTCTTCCATAGGCAACCAGCTGCTTTACCACCTCAAAATTCATAAGGGGTTCACCACCGAAAAAGTCGACTTCCAGATTCTTCCGGTTACCGGAATTTTGTATCAGGAAATCCAATGCCTGCTTTCCGACTTCATAACTCATAAGAGCACGTCTTCCCTGATATTCCCCTTCTTCTGCAAAACAGTAACGACAGGCCAGATTACAGTCATGGGCTATATGTAAACAGAGTGCTTTTACCACGGTCTGCCGGGCTTTAAAATCCGTGATATATTTTTCATAGATGTCTTCAGTAAAAAGCGCCTCTTCTAAAATCAGTTCTTCAATGTCTTCAAATGCTTCGGAAACGGCAGTTTTTACCGCTTCTTCATTATCTGTATCACCTTCAAAGAGATCCCGGTATTCTAAGTTACGGTACTTTGTAAGGATGTCCTTAAGAATTACGTCTTTGTCCGTATCCGGCAGGCTCTTTTGTTTATTTGAATCTATGTGATTGTATTTTTCTATAATATCGTAAGTTAAATCGTCCACAACATGAACCATTCCGCTGTTTACATCCAAAACGATATTATAGCCGTTATTTTTGTACTGGTGAACCAATGTGTTTCTCCCTTCTATATATACCAACACAATCAGTCAAACACTAAAATCTGCAACAAATAATAAGCAGCGGCCAGAAGACGCTGCTTATGAAATACATGTCTAAACAACAAACGGATAGAATTATCCTATATTACAGATTACTGTTTTTGATGTATCCGATTATGTAACTATTGCACTATTTGTTTTCGCAGCTCTGGTTACCTACTGTGCAGGATGTTTTACAAGCTGACTGGCAGGAAGTCTGACATTCGCCGCATCCGCCCTTTTTCATGGTATCTTTTAAATTTCTTGTATTTAATGTTTTGATACGTTTCATAAGGTTGCCTCCTTCAATTATTCCTGATTGCATATATATAGCAAATATCCTATGATATTATAGCATACCCCCAATAATATGAAAAGAGTTTTTTTCGATATTTCACTTAGCTGATCATTAACCTATCGGATGTTAACTTATCATACCACCAAGCATACCGCTGAACAGGCATACCGCCATTACGGTAACTACCCTTCCGGCTTCCATTCCCATGACAGAATTCGTCAAGATGGAAATCAATACAAGGATGACAAAATATAATGCTCCCATTCCCAACCCCCACAGGAATCTTTTTTGTTCCGCACTTTTTCCAAGTAAGAACCCGCCTGTAAATGAGGACAAAATGTAGGTTAAGAGTATGCCGCCATTTAATATCATTCCGGATACATCCGCTTTCAGCATGAGAAATGCCAATAGCATCAACAGCAGTCCGGTTATTATATAGGAAACCAGCAAATCCCTTAAGATAACAACAACCTTTGAATTTCGGTGTAATACTTTGTCCATTCCAAACCTCCGCTCTATTTATACTGTAATATATTATAAAGTGGGGATTAATATTCTATAAATATCTTTTATTAAAGGTTCTAATCCGTTTTTTTCCTAAAATATCGAGTGTCAAATGATCATTTTCTAATTCTTATTTCATAATGACATTCCAAAAGGGAAATGCTATAATAAATTACGATGCAACGAAATCGATATGTTAAGTATATCAATTAAGGATTTGGATATCTCTTGACCGGCGGGCCGAACATGCTATCCAGCTCCTATCCATAGAGTCAGAAAGGATTAAACCATGAAATATATTGACCTGCACGTCCACTCCAATGTTTCCGACGGAACCCTGACACCGGAAGAAGTTGTAAATCTTGCGGTTAAAAGCGGTCTGGCTGCCATTGCTTTAACCGATCATGATACCCTGGCAGGAGTTGCAAAAGCACAGGCTGCCGCAGCTGCCGAGTCAGAAAACGGGCATCCCATCCGGGTGATCCCCGGGACAGAGATCTCCGTTATGTATAATAATAAAGATATTCATATTCTGGGTCTGTTTATGGATCCGGAGAATGAGCAGCTTGTAGAAGCCCTTACCTTAGCCCGGTTAAAAAGAGAGGAAAGAAATGAGAAAATGGCAGCAAATTTAAGAACTGCCGGAATTGATATTACTATAGAAAAATTACGGCAGGAAGAAGGAGAAGCTGTTTTAACCCGTGCCCACTTTGCTAAATTTATGGTAAAATACGGTTACTGTAAAACACTACAGGATGTTTTTACCAGGTACTTAAACAACGATTCCCCCTATTATGTACCCAGAGAATATCTATCCCCTGAGCAGGCTATCCAATTAATTCATGAAGCCGGCGGTCTGGCTGTGCTGGCCCATCCTCTTCTCTATAAATTTACTCTGGATGCAGTGGAACAACTGGCGGCATATCTGGCCGGTCTGGGTCTGGATGGCATTGAAGCAATTTATTCCTCCAACACCGGCTTTGATGAAGGCCGTATGCTCCATATTGCAAATAAATATAATTTAGCGGTTTCAGGCGGATCGGACTTTCATGGTGCTAATAAACCGGACCTGAATATCGGCTCCGGCCGGGGTAACTTAAAAATCCCCTGCAGCGTACTGGAAAATCTGGAGAAGCGGCTGACTAAAAAATCGGAGAACAAAGCAGATTAGTCCATATTAACATAATATCTGATTCCATGATAAAAGCCTGTCCGCGGGTATTTCTCCCATTGTCATAATGGCAGGAGATACGCTACGGAACAGGCTTATACTTTTATATACTTAAATTACTTTATATTACTGCTCAATATTAGTTCTGGTTTATTCAGCAGTATTGGTTTTTTCTACTTCAACAACAGCAGTCTTTTTCATAGGAATACGGCAGTTTTTATTATTGCCGAATTCTACGATTACTACTTCTTCCATTACATCGATGATTACACCATAAAAACCGCTGGAGGTAAGCACGCTGTCTCCGGGGGCAAGTGTTGAGATCAAAGCCTCCATGGCCCTCTGCTGTTTTTTCTGTGGACGAATAGCCATAAAGTAAAAGGCTGCACCCATAATAACGATCCACATAATCATCATCCCCAGGGACAGTCCTTGCGACTGTGCTGCGCCAGTTAAAAAAATCGGGTTATTCATAAAATTCCTCCTAATAATATAATTTTTTGTTACCGCCGGCTTTACCGGTAAATAACATATTTATTGTATAACTGTTATGCTTCGCCTTGAGCAAAGCCTTCTAACCTGGCTTTTTTATATTCCTTATATCGGTTCTCTTCAATGGCAGTTCTGATTTCTTCCATCATATTATTGTAAAAATATAAATTGTGTGTAACAAGCAGCCTTAAGCCCAGCATTTCTTTTGCCTTTAGCAGGTGTCTGATATAGGCCCTGCTGTAATGCTTACAGGCCGGACACTGGCATGCCTCATCAATGGGACGGCTGTCCAGCTCATATTTGGCATTGAGCAGGTTCATTTTACCATGGTTGGTGTAAGCGTTGCCATGTCTTCCGTTTCTGGCCGGATACACGCAGTCAAAGAAGTCTACGCCCCGATCCACGGATTCTAATATATTCTCAGGAGTACCAACACCCATCAGATAGGTTGGTTTCTCAAGAGGCAGATAAGGTACGGTTTCTTCCAAAATACGATACATCTCCGAATGGGATTCTCCCACAGCCAGTCCGCCCAGTGCATAGCCATCCAGATTCAACTCCGAAATACGTTTGGCATGTTCAATCCTTATATCTTCGTAGGTTCCTCCCTGATTAATCCCAAACAGCATTTGCTTTTTATTAATGGTATCTTCCAGAGAATTAAGTCTTGCCATTTCTTTTACGCAGCGCTCCAGCCATCTGGTTGTCCGATCCACTGATTTCTGCATATAATCCCGTTCTGCCGGGTGAGGCGGACATTCATCAAAAGCCATAGCTATGGTGGAAGCAAGGTTCGATTGTATCTGCATACTCTCCTCAGGCCCCATAAATATCTTCCGCCCGTCTACATGAGAATTAAAATAAACTCCCTCTTCCTTAATTTTCCGAAGGCCTGCCAGGGAAAAAACCTGAAAACCGCCGGAATCTGTTAATATCGGTTTGTCCCATACCATGAACTTATGAAGACCGCCAAGTTTCTTAATCACCTGGTCTCCTGGTCTTACATGTAAGTGATAGGTATTGGAAAGCTCCACCTGGGTTTTCATTCCCTGTAAATCCATGGTAGATACGGCTCCCTTTATGGCCGCCGCAGTTCCTACATTCATAAACACAGGGGTCTGTATCGTGCCGTGGACGGTATGAAATTCACCGCGTTTTGCATGACCGTCTCTGCATATTAACCTGTACATATATTTCTCCGTTCTGAATCCTTTATAAGATACTGCCTTAATTATGCACCATCTATCGTATCAAGTATACCTTTTATGGAATTCTTTTTCAACTAAAATT
>JAEZSL010000307.1 GCA_023443925.1 Bacillota bacterium
GTAAAGGGCGGACGTTGTGAAGCCTGCAGCGGAGACGGTATCATTAAAATCGAGATGAACTTCCTGCCGGATGTATTTGTACCTTGTGAAGTCTGTGGCGGAAAGCGTTATAACAGAGAAACTCTTGAAGTAAGATATAAAGGCAAAAATATATACGATGTTCTGGATATGACGGTGGAAGAAGCTATGAAGTTTTTTGAAAACATGCCATCCATCCGGAGAAAGATAGAAACCCTTTACGATGTAGGCTTATCCTACATCCGGCTTGGACAGCCTTCTACCACTCTGTCCGGCGGTGAAGCGCAGAGAATCAAGCTGGCTACCGAACTGAGCAAACGGAGTACCGGCAAAACCATTTATATACTGGACGAACCTACGACCGGACTCCATTTTGCGGATGTCCATAAATTAATTGAAATCTTAAGACGGCTTTCAGAGGGCGGCAATTCAGTCGTTGTTATAGAACACAATCTGGATGTAATCAAAACTGCCGATTTTATTATCGATATGGGTCCGGAAGGCGGAGATAAGGGCGGAACAGTTATTGCTCAGGGCACACCGGAAGAAATTGCAGAGAATAAAGACTCCTATACCGGTATTTATATTAAGCGGCAGCTGGAGGATTATCAAAAGGATAAATTAAAGGCAATCTGATTGCTTTCCGGAGGGTCACACTGCCAGGGAGGATTTTGCTAAAATTTAAAAGCTTAGAGAGCTTCCTAAGCCAGTTGCTAAAAGGTAAAAGCTTAGAGAGCTTCCCAAGCAGTTGCTAAAGTTTGAAAGCTTAGAGAGCTTCCTAAGCAGTAGCTAAAATTTATAAGCTTAGAGAGCTTCCTAAGCGTTGCTTAAAGTTAAATGCTAGAGCTTTCGAAACAAAGTATTAAGACGGGAATTTATGTGTAGATCGGAGTAGGTATGGAAAGTCATTTTTTTGCCATGATGTCAAGAATGAAATATATTGAGCGGTGGGCGCTAATGCGGAATTCCCAGTCAGAAAATATTTCAGAACATTCCCTGGAGGTGGGTATGTTAGCCCATGCCCTTGCAGTCATCAGCAATAAGCGCCTTAATAACGGACTGAATGCGGAAAAAGCTGCTTTAATCGGGTTATATCATGATTCTACAGAAATCATTACAGGGGATATGCCTACACCGGTTAAATATTATAATCACGAGATACAGACCGCATTTAAGGATATCGAAAAAACGGCGGCCAGACGCTTACTGGATAAACTGCCCGAGGATTTAAAGGAAGCTTATCATTCTCTGTTTTTTCAGGCAGAGGGGGAAGAATATCTGTGGAAGCTGGTTAAGGCAGCCGATAAGCTATCCGCTCTTATTAAATGCATTCAGGAAGAGAATGCCGGGAATACGGAGTTTTCCAGTGCCAAGAAAAGCCTTACGGAAACTTTGGTTAATATGAGACTTCTGGAAGTGGATATCTTTATGGAGGAATTCCTGCCTTCTTATTACAAAACGCTGGATGAATTAAATTAGATATAAACTAAGTGGAACATTCAGGCCGATACAAGCAGATTTCAGGCATACCCAAGAAAATATAAACTAATTAAATGAAGTTGGGATTAAATGATGAATCCAAGAATTTATAGGTTGGATATGCGGAAATAATAACATTAACATAAATATAAAAAGGGCTATCGGGAAATACGTTTTTTTAGCCCGATACGCTCTATAAAAGAACAGTCCCTCTGAAAATCAAGCATTCCATGCTTTGATAAATTTCTCTGGGGCTGTTCTTTTCCGTTTGGGTTTTACGGTTTCTTGATTTTGAGGGGCAAAAAATAAAGGGCTGAAACACTTTTTTTGCACAGTTTTTCTTTCGGTCTTTTTAAAATGACCTTTTGACCCCAGCATCAGGTTTTTAAAATCCTTTACAAGAGATTGTTAAAAAGCGTATACTAATTACAGAATAATAGTAATAAAAAGAAAGGATAGTGAAATCACATGAGACTAGATAAATTGTGACGCTCTTGACCCGCTGGTAAGATCCGATCTCCACCGGTTTAACTGATTATTTAAGATAATCAAGAAAACAAAAGGAGATTAGTATGGATTTTATTTATGTATTTAAAAAGCATTGGAATTTGGCTGTCGGTGAAAGATATAAAGTATGTACCTACGTAATTTTACATATGATTTCTGTAATAGCAATAACGGCACAGCCGCTTACTTTTGCAATGGTAATTAACACATTACAGGATATGAATAAGAACACGCTGCTTACAGTTACCTATTGGCTTTTTGCTTATGTAGCTTGTTTTTATGTATTTGAGATGTGTCATAGGGCTGCAAGGGGAATAGAACTGGGTGTAGCTTATCGTAACAAGAAAAGGTTCGTGCTGGATACTTACCTGTTTTTGCAATCGATGTCTTTAAGCTGGCATGCAAAACATCATTCAGGTAATGTCATTAGCAGGGTTAATAAAGCGTCTGACGCATTGTTCGCTTTTGGTCAAAGCATATATAATTATATTACTGCAATCATTCAGTTTGCAATGGCGGCGGTTGTTTTATGGCTGATATCACCGTTAATATCAGTTGTTTCTATATTGGCAGGTTGTCTCCTGGTTATAGTGACTAGAATGTTTTATAACAAGACTGTTCCTGAATATCGTAAATTGAATGAAGGATTCCATGAAATTGCAGGTACGATGCAGGACGGAGTCAGTAACATCACTACAATTATCATATTAAGGTTAGGAAAATACGTCTACAAGGACTTGGAAAAAAAGTTTGACTCAAACTATTGTCATATGAAAACGGAGAACAAATACACCCAGTACAAATGTCATTTTAATTCTCTTATAGAAATTTTATTGAATGTAGGGCTTATCTTTTATTATATCCTGACTGCAACTCAAAGTGGTAAATTAATTATGCTGGGCTCGGTTACAGCAATTTTTCAATATCTTGCACAAATTATGAAGGCGTTCGGGTTCTATGCTGCGGACTATGAAAACTGTATTCATTGGCGGGCAGACCTGGAGGCGGTTGATATTATCTTTGCCAGTGAGATAGGCGTAAATGCGTTAAAAGATGTGAATGCAGTAAACGAAGTGAATGCGGTAAAAGATGTACAAGCAACAAAAGATGTACAAGCAACAAAAGATGTCCAAGCAATAAAAGATGTGCAAGCATAAAAAGATGTGCAAGCAAGAAAAGATGTGCAGGAAACAAAAGATGTGCAAGCAATAAAAGATGTGCTA
>JAEZSL010000284.1 GCA_023443925.1 Bacillota bacterium
GGACCCAAGCCCTTCCAGATACCTAATGTGTATAACCTGACAGACAGCCAGGCGGTTACAAAACTGGAAGAAGCAGGCTTGATTGTACAGCATGATTATAAATACAGTGATGAAATTGAAGAAGGCAGAGTTATCGAAACGAATCCTGCAAGGGATGAATCTGTTGTAAAAGGGGATACGGTTATGGTTATTGTTAGCAACGGCCCTGAAATCAAGAAAGTAAAAGTTCCGTCCATCTTAGGCCTGACAGAAGCCAAGGCAGTTAATAAATTAGAAGAAAACGGACTTAAAAAGGGAGAGATCGCTAAAGATTATTCCGATACCTATCCGGAAGGTCAGGTTATGTCCCAAAGTGTGGAAAAGGATAAGGAAGTGAACAGCGGAACGACGGTTGATTTTGTAATCAGTTTAGGCTCCGGTGTGGTAGATCCTCCTGAAGACACAGAATCTCAGACTTATATCGGTCATATTATAATTGATGAAAATCCCTTTGATTATCCGGGAGATTCCGGTATTGTCAAGGTTCAGCTTATTCAGGACGGAAAAACAAGGATATTAATGAAAGAAAATCTCGATTATGACAGTTTTCCTCTTGATGTCGGAGAATTCACCAGCACCAGTGGTTCAAGAGGAACGGTTAAAATGATTATCGGCAGGGAAGCCGAAGGTGACGGAGATGGCGTGGTTAATGAAAACGGCAGCTATGTAAGATACGAAGAATACGGTACTTCCTGGTCGGTCGAATTTAGTCCGGTGCAATAAGCATGGAAGGTAAGATAATAAAAGGTATCGCCGGGTTTTACTATGTATATGTCAAAAAGACCGGATTGTATGAATGTAAAGCAAAAGGAATCTTCCGTAATCAAAAGGTGAAACCTTTAGTCGGAGATAACGTAATTATAGATTCGATTGATGAAGCCGGGAAAAAAGGCAATATAATCGAAATCCTGGAACGAAAGAATGAATTGATACGTCCGGCTGTCGCTAATGTGGATCAGGCACTGATTATATTTGCGGCAGCGGATCCTTATCCTAATTTAAATCTGCTGGACCGATTTTTGATACTCATGGCTAAACAACAGGTAGATACCATAATCTGCTTTAATAAAAAGGATATAGTCGGGGAAAAGGAACTGGAGCTTTTGGAAATAGCCTACTTAAAATGCGGGTATAAAGTCGTATTTACCAGTACACTTACCGAAGACGGAATCGGGACCCTGGGGGAATTGTTAAAGGATAAAACTACAGTTCTTGCAGGGCCTTCCGGTGTCGGTAAATCTTCTATTATTAATAGAATACATCCGGATGCCAATATGGAAACCGGTGAAATCAGTGAGAAAATCAGAAGAGGTAAGCATACAACCAGGCATTCCGAACTGTTTTATTTACAGAATAACGCCTTTATCATGGATACCCCGGGCTTTAGTTCACTGTATGTTAATGATATGGAAAAAGAAGAATTAAAGGATTATTTTGCTGAATTTAAAGAATATGCCGAAAACTGCCGGTTTAACGGCTGCGTACATTTGAACGAACCCGGTTGTGCGGTTAAACAGGCTCTTAAGGAAGAAAGAATCAGCAAGATCCGTTATGAGAATTATGCTGAGATTTACAATGAACTTAAGAATCAGAAGAAATATTAAGGAGAAGCTTATGTTGAAGTTAGCACCATCTATACTTGCCGCGGATTTTGCCCGTCTTGGAGACTGCGTTTATCAGGTTGAAAAAGGCGGCGCAGATTATCTTCATATTGATGTTATGGACGGTGCTTTTGTGCCGAGTATATCTTTTGGTGTACCGGTGATACAGGCAATACGTCCCATCACAAAAATTACATTTGATGTCCATCTGATGGTTGAGGAACCGATCCGGTATCTTGAAGATTTTGCCGGTGCCGGAGCGGATATTATAACGGTTCATGCGGAAGCCTGCAAACATCTGCACCGTACCGTATCAAAGATAAAAGAAATGGGATTAAAAGCTTGTGTTTCGCTAAATCCCTCAACGCCTCTTTCGGCTCTGGAATATGTGCTGGGAGATGTGGACATGATACTCTTAATGAGTGTTAACCCGGGATTCGGCGGTCAGGCTTTTATACCTTCGGCACTGGATAAAATTGCGGCGTTAAAAGCAATGATCCTGAATAAGCAATATAAAACCGATATCGAAGTGGATGGCGGTATCTCGGTATCCAATGTAAAACAGGTACTAAATGCGGGGGCTAATGTCATTGTTGCAGGAACTGCCGTATTTAAAGGAGATATCAACCAGAATATTTCTTCCTTTCAGGATATTTTTAAAAGCATGGAATAAGCTGCAGAACGATTGGTTAACAACGATCAATACAGTTACGCCTGCAAACAGGAGAAGAATGAAACGTAATCGAATTTTAATTATTACCGGCGGGGCCATATCAGCCGATTTCGCGGCACAATATCTTAAAAATCAGGAGTTTCATAGCGTATTAGCCGTAGACAGCGGTTTGGTTACGGCACATAAACTTGGAATCCCTATCAATTATATTGTTGGGGATTTTGATTCTGTTCCCAAAGAGCTTATAGAATCCTACCGCAGGGATATGGCATCGGTTGACATCCGCGAGTACAACCCTGAGAAGGATGCGACGGATACACATTTGGCAATAGATTTAAGTCTTGAACTTGGCGCAGATGAAATCGTGATATTAGGAGCTACCGGTACCCGGATTGATCATATGCTTGCTAATATCCATTTATTATATTTACCCCTTAGTAAGAATATAGAAGCTTCTATTATAGATGAACATAATAAGATTTATTTGATTAATCAGAATACGGCTATTTATAAAGAAAAACTTCATGGTCCGTATATCTCCATCCAGTCCTTTACGGAGAGAGTAACAGGGATTACACTTAAGGGTTTTAAATATCCCTTGACAAATCACACCATGTACCTTGGCGATAGTCTGGGAGTGAGTAATGAATTAGCTGAAGACCGGGCAGATATTATGCTGGATGAAGGAATATTGATTGTAATAGAAGCAAAAGATTGAAAGGAAGACACATATGAAATTAGGCATAGTAGGTTTACCGAATGTAGGAAAGAGCACATTATTTAATTCACTGACGAAAGCAGGTGCAGAATCAGCCAATTACCCGTTTTGTACCATTGATCCCAATATCGGAATTGTTGCGGTACCGGATGAAAGACTTAAGGTCCTGGGAGATTTGTACCACTCGGAAAAAGTGGTTCCGGCTGCCATCGAATTTGTGGATATTGCCGGTTTAGTGAAAGGTGCTTCCAAAGGGGAAGGTTTGGGTAATCAGTTCTTATCCAATATCAGAGAGGTAGACGCAATTGTTCATGTTGTGAGATGCTTTGAAGACAGTAATATTATACATGTAGACGGATCGATTAATCCTTTAAGGGATATTGAAACCATTAATCTGG
>JAEZSL010000090.1 GCA_023443925.1 Bacillota bacterium
CAAATGTCACCGGACGAATCATTTACCGCGCATACCGATTTAGTGAAAAAAGAGTTAGATTTAACTCATACGGTGGCATATGAATCAGAATTGCTGCTCCAGGATGATTCTGCCTCCTATCTATTAGTGGAACTTACAATGAGTAACTTACCGACGATAGCGGAAAAGATGGGTCAAAGCCGTGCCAAAGGCTCCGGAATTGCGACAAAGAAAAATATGACGGTAGAAGAAAGACAGCAATTACTGAGTTTATTGGAGAGCATTGCTTTAAATAACAAGGAAGTGAAGGAAAATACTTCATTATTATTTGCAGAAGAAACTGCAAGTAAGGTACTGGAAACCAGTTACGAAGCTGCAGCGAATGCGGTTGATGTATTGGTGAATACCATAACGAAAGAGTTTATATCAAGTGACCAGATCCAGATTGATTCGAAACAATACTTTGATTTAGCCACTTCCTCCATAGATAATGTATATACTTTATTGAATGATACTTCCAGTTATCTGGATCAAAAAGCTAGAAACGAATTCAGACTTGCAGAAAAGACATGGCTGCTTCTGATTTTTATGAGTGTATTTTTCAGTTTGGTTATTGTGTATTTATTTATGGGCCTTTACCGGTCAATAAAAGAAACAATCACTTCCATCGACAACGTAGCTGTTCAGGTTTCAAATGGAGATTTAAGGCCAAGAATCAACCTCAAAACAAAGGATGAAATGCAACAGATTGCAGTTGCTTTTAATGAAGTAATCACAGCCTTTTATCAATTGACCAACCAGGGAAAGAATATGGCCGGCAGTGTAAGCGGATCAGCAGAAGAGCTTCAGACGGTTACTGAACAAACCACGGAAGCTGCACAAAAGATCTCAGAATCCATGTCTTTGATTATGGAACAAACCAATCTGCAATTAAAAAGCACCACCGATGTCTCCGAAGTAATGAATCAAATCGCAAAAGGCGTGCAAGAGATTGCAGAGAATTCTTCCGAAGTGGCAAAAGCCTCCAATGATATGGAAACGGCTGTTGATCATGGCTATACAAGTTTAAAACTTTTATCTGAAAAGATGGCAATTGTGCAAAGTGAAGTAGATGAATCCAGTGAAGTCGTTAATCAATTAGGGGAGCGCTCACATAATATTGGTGAAATTATTGAAACAATTGAAGCCATTGCAGCACAGACGAACTTGTTATCCTTAAATGCAGCAATCGAAGCGGCAAGAGCAGGGGAACACGGGAGAGGGTTTTTGGTTGTGGCAGACGAAGTTAGAAAGCTTGCGGAATTATCAAAAATCTCTACAAAAAAAGTAACAACCTTGATAAAAGATATCAAAGAAGATGTTGACCAGTCCGAAACTAAAATGAGACTTGTAAAAAAGGGAACCTTAGAAGGAATCGGGCAAATTCAGGAAACGGAAAGAATCTTTCAGAAAATCAATGAGTCAACAAGCTATGTTACCGAACAGATTGAAGAGATTTCCTCATCGACACAAGAAATTTCAGCAAGTGCAGAAGAAATCACAGCAACTTTGATCGAAGTAGGCACGATGGCGGGAAAAAATACAGATAAGCTAAAACTTATATCTGATTCAACCCAGGAACAACTTAGTTCAATGGAGGAGGCAGCGGCATCTGCCATTGATTTAAGTGGGAATGCGGCGGAGCTTGATAAGATGACAAGACAATATATAATTTAGAATGAAATAAATGGAGGATTAAAATCGAGTAGTAATCTATGGTTATTATTTTCATAATAGTAATGAGTAATAAGCCAAGAATAACAGGGGCAGGACTTGATACTATGTTGGTGCTAGAAAAATAGAAAAACTAAATATATTCAAAAGGAGGAGAATACCTATATAATAAGTAAATAAATGAAAAATGTTTGGAATGTAAACGGAAAATCCGGAGTAGTATTAAGAAAGCAATGGTATAGGTAGTGTAGATATTATTATAATTATGTTAATTTAAATTTGATATAAGAGAGGGCACGAAGTTTTACACGTGCCCTCTCTCTGACCCCAGATATGATACATGATTATAATTTACAGTATTTATAGAATTTTTGTTAATCAGTCATATAAGAATTTCTTTAATAATTATATTAATTGGTATATTTGCCGTTCAAGAAGAAGTCTATGGAGTAGAGGAATGTCCAGTGATAAGAAGAGTGCATATCAAACAATGACTTTTTATTCTTATATAAAAACTAGTAGCTTCAATTTATCTGAAAAATGTAAAACGCTTAAAGACGAATATTCTGCTTATCTATAGAATGGCCTTCTATCTTCTATTTCAGAGGAATATATTTGTAGAATGCGCAAAAAACATGTAGAATGCGCAAAAAGGGTGGACTAAATATGGTTAAATATGTAATATTTAGTTATGCTGTTGAAATAACTTAAATTGAAAGGAAGTATTATGAAAAAAAGAAAATTAATTATTATTTTTGTCACTATCGTCGCACTAATTATACTTATGTTAGTTTATGTAAACTTTAAAGGTGAAAATTTCAATATCAATATTAATGTTACTAATAATACTAGATCAGATGTAAATCTAAATATGAGTATATTATTGCATAAGGAAAATACTTCTACAAGTGAAAAAACTATATCTCTGACAACATTAAAAGCAGGTGCTACAGATAAAAAAAATGCAACAGTTAATACACCCGAAGGTGACTTCGGATTAGTATTAAAAATAAATGAATCTGAAAATTCATTATATTTTACAAGTGGTACAAAATTATCCTATGTTAATTATGACTTAGAAATTGAAGAAGCATCAAATGGAGATATAGTTTTGAAAGGAGTGGTTAAGAGCAGAAAAATATTCAGTACCGTAGGAACAAATGAAATTAAACCAATCATAATTAAAGGAGAGTAAAATAATGAGAAATAAGATGAAGAAAATTTTAGTACTTAGTTTAACTTTTATATTGTTTATTAGTAACACTATGATAAGTCAGGCTGCCACCCAAGTACAAAATGTTAAGGAACAGTATCTTTCAATACAAAATTCTTTGACTGCTCAAGATTTTATAACCGCCGGTAATTTATTGAGTTCATCTGATATTGAAAATTAAAATGAAAAAACCAGTCAAAGGCATTATAACTACGAATTATAAATCTTCCGAAACAATATCATGAATCTCCTCAGCAATACTCCTTGCCTTGTTCTGGTCTAATTTGATGTTCTTTGCAACCGCAAGCAATTCTTTCATTCCCGGGTTCTTGCCATTTCCATCAACCGTAGTTGCATGTTCGCCACCAATAGAATTGCTGAAAGTCAGATCATATGCCGGCGACAAAATCCACCGGCTTTCATCCTCACTATATAGGAAAGAAAAGTTCTTTGAATGATCATCTCTGTTATGAGAAAAAACATTAAAGCACATAAGCCGGAACATCTGCCAGACCTGCTTGTAATCATTGGTAAGCCGCAAAGTCAGTTTCATCAAAATATTATAATCTAGATTCGGAATCCGATGAGAAGTCTCAAGCAATGCGCTGACAGATAGCATATGAATTTTCTTGTCACCATACCTGTCGAATCTCTTCGTTGCAAAAAATCCCTCATAAGCTTTTGATTCTAAAAGCCTTGTTTCTGCCATATGAATTCCACATTTGCGTGCACATAAGGAATACTCATATTCTTGCACGCCAATATCATCACTATCCTGGGATGATGGGAATTTAACAATCCATTCCTGCCCATCTAATATATAAAAAACCTTTGGTCTTGCACCACCCGAAGATCCGCCCATTTGGAAAAGCTCATCCAAACTGTCACTGTCATTGCTTTCAAGAACATTTTGACATTCCGCTGCAATCTTATCCAGTGAAAGTTCTGACTGTGTAAGAGACAAACTACTTTCCGGTCGGTAAGTCAATGCTCCCATACCCGATGCTCCAACAATAGCAAGTCTATTAATCGCATCAACCTCTGTTGGATTTATTTTTTCTTTCAGGAGAAGTCTGTCAACTAATAGTCGTCCCCATCCATCAGGCAGGCTATCTGAAAACACCCCGAACAATCCCTCAAAAGGATCATAACTCTTCGGCATGAACACCCCTTTTTGCAATGGCAAAGAGAATGGACTAATAGAAAATCCATTACGGATCCATTCATCCTCGTATTCAAAAGCAACCAGATGATTAGCAGCTATTGCAAGGGTTCCAACCTTTTTGTCTCCGAACATTACACTTAGCGATTTATTTTTGTTCATCAATTACCTCCTGAATGGATGAATATCCCTTCTTAGAAAACAATTCATCAAAATCATTTTCACATCCCAGGGCAAATGCAATTTTAATAAGCGAGGATAATGATATCTCCCCAGTACGTTCGAACCTCTTAATGGAGCCCAAACTCACGTCAGAAGATTCAGCAAGCTGTACCTGCGTTATCTTTATCTCCTTTCTCCTAACACTCACTCTTTTTGCAATATCCATATTCAAATCATTTGGTGATCTTAAAAAGTTAAAGTTTTTCATAGATAACATTTTATCCTTTTTTCATAAAAAAGTCAAGTATGACTAATATATTAACCATAAAATAAACACTTAATTACATATTTCTATGTATAGCAACATTACAAATGATGCTATTAGGATTATTTGTTATGATTTAAATAACCTCTCAACCTCTCATTGATATCCCCTAGCGTTGTTTCCAACCATACTACAAAGACAAACCCAAAGAATGTAATTGTCATACCGCCAATATAGCTGTCTGCGACCATTGTTCTGTTATAATTGTTGTGATTACACAGAATGCCAGCAAGACCCAGAACCAAAATGTTACCGTTCCATATATCTTGATGATCAGTTTCACAGTTAATCGTCCAATTCCAATGACAAGCATGATTGGAACTATAAATAGTATTCCCAACAATTTCAAAATAAACATAAATTTGCCCCGCTGTGCCCAAACACCCCTGTTATCCTTGCGGTGCGCAAGGTGGCTGGATTCATTACAGGGTAATAAATGAGAAGGAGTTAAATGATATTTTTGAATTTATAAGAGTTAAAAAGAAGCCTGAAAAATAATAGTAAAACAGAATATAAGGTTATGTTGCTGTCGCATAAGAGGCCGCTTTGTGCCAACCTGGTACGAAGTTTATAAAGCAGCATTTTCTCAAATAGAGTAATAGTTTTTGGATAGGCATCGGACCCAAGTTGGACCGATGCCAGCTTAATTTTATCCCAAGTTATGACGATAATGATGATATAATTGTTTTGTGATTAAGGTTTATTTATTGTACAAATTGCCGATTTGAACCATATTTGGGACTTTTCATAAAATATGGTTCCCTATGTACTGCAAGAAGATGTGACTTTGCACGATGGCGAAACAATCGGTTTCACCGAGGAATAGAAGCTTTCCATCACGCGCAGCAGGGGCATTGCACTGGATGGTATGACGTTAAAAATAGGTATGAAAAATAAGAGGAGAAAGCATCATGGGTATTTTGGATAAGTTTAAGAAGAAAGAGAACAATTCTTTGAAGCAGGATTTAAGGCAAAAGGAGCAGCCTGGTTCTGTTTTTCTCATACACCTGCTGATGAAGGAAAAATGTGAGATACCTTCCAGGGAAAAGATGACTGCTGTCATGGAAAAGCATCTTGGAGAAGTGGATTGTTTTTGTCACGACACAAAGATGGTTGGATTTGCGCCAAAGAAATACAAGATGGAGTTTAAAGAAGGGAGCATGCCGCCGCAGCTGATGGTCATGGAATGCATTAAAACGGATGGCTATCAGATCGATGAGATCACAAAAAGCCAGATGTGGAATTGTGAAAACAGCGCCGAGATTCTGTCTGAATGCACTTATCAGGTAGTTGCAACCGATATGCTTGCGGGGGCCATGACGGATTATAAAGACAGGGCGGATATGTTGATGGACTTTATGGAGGCACTTGTCGAACTATACCCGGAATGTGTTGCCGTACAGTTTCAGACCTCTGGGAAAATGTTTGCGAGGGAGCAAATCTTAAACCATCAGATTCCACGGGAAGACCGGTTTATCTATTTTGCAGTCAATGTCCGTTTCTTCAATATTGAGGGTACGGAAGATATGCTGGTGGATACACTTGGCATGAGTACGCTTTACCTGCCGGACCTGCAATATCATTTTCACGGAATGGATCCAAACTGGGTGGTCAACCATGCTTATAATCTGCTGAGCTATATGTACGCGGACGATGCACCCATCAAAAGCGGCGAAACGGTAGATGGAGTAGTAGACGGACACATGGAACAAACTGTACAGTGGAAATGCCAGTATGAAAATGCTTTGATCCAGCCTGCAAGAGAGGTACTTGACATATGTATGAATGAATATGCTTCCGGGGACAGGGAGCATTAGAGATATAATCAAATTTGCAGTTAAGATTATTTATATTCTGCCGGGAGAAAGAGGCATATATTTCAGGAGGGATAAGGATCATAAAGACAGCTTGTAGATGCGATGAATATATGGAAAAATATAGAATAATTTAGGTGAAAAAATAAATAAATAGGTGAGTTTTATGGAATTTAGGAAGTATAAGCAGTTAGATTCGGAAATTGAAGATATAGTATGGGAATTAAGAAACAAAGCTTTTGAAATACTTAATAGTGATAATGTTCGAGCAGAAAATATTATTAATAAAGCATGGGATATAATTCCTGAGCCAAAGTTTGATTGGGGTAGTGCTCGTGTAACATTACATGATTATGTAAAAATATTAAATTTTAATAGCAAAATAGATTATTCAATCACTCTGTTAGATGAAGAGATTAAGGATTTGGAATCAGCTGGATTTAAAGTAATAGATACTAGTCCATATATTTTGATTGCCGAAACATATTTGCATAAATCAAATGTTATTAAAGCTCAGGAATATTTTAGAAAGGCTTATATAATTGGAAAAGCAAGAGGTTTCCAAGGGTATCCTGAGTTATATTTAGATTTAGCAAATGCTAAAACTATTAATGAAAATGACACGATAAAGAAGTTTAATCAACTGGAAATCAATAAAAAGCTAATCGTTAATATTGAGGAAACAGAAACGATTAATGATATCTTAGATGAAGATTATGAAAATATTGAAGCTCTTTCTGAAGAAGGAAATCAATTATTTGAAGAAGGAAAATATGCTGCTGCAATAAATATATGGAGAAAGGCTTTAGAAATTATTCCAAATCCCAAAAACCTATATGAAGCTTCGCTTTGGTTGTATTCTTCTATCGGAGACGTATTTTTCCAACTTAAAGATTTTAAAAACTCATCAGAATTGTTCTACGATGCTTTAAACTGTCCTGATGGATATACTAACCCATTTATTTTATTACGACTTGGACAGAGTTTATGTGAAATTAATGATAATAAAAATGGAAAGCAGTATTTATTAAAAGCTTATATGCTTGAAGGAAAGGAATTCTTTGAGAATGAAGATACAAAATATTTCAAAGTAATAGATCAATTGTCTAAAAGGATGAGTGGTAATGACTTATATTGGATTATTAGAAGAATAGAAATTACACTCATAGAAAGACCGCCACATCGTTGTGGCGGCTCTTTCTATAAAAAGGCGTTGAACTATGAATATAGAAGAAATTATATGTATTAGTGGACCATACTTGGTATACAGAATGCGTTATTGAATTATGCTGAAATAGTGTATAGCATAGAATATGTATTCTGGATATCCATGGTTGATATTTGCATTTTTTAAATGAAGAATGCCTGTTTTTTGGACAAAAGGAAGCTGCCGCTTCACGAATTATTCTATCGTTAAGGCGACAGCCCCACTCGGTCTTTAACCGATATTGGAAGTTTAACTTTTACATATATCAAAACTAATGACTGGAATAAGCAGCTTTATCCGTAGGTAGTATAGGAATAACGTCCTCAATCACCATGGGAATATCCTGTTCCTGCAAAGACCACGCTTTCCATGTTACATCAAAAGAATTTATGTAGTTACTGTCTCTCTTACCTTCATTATAATCATCTATGTAATTAATACATCCACGACCTGCGTCAACTATATGCCAGGACTTGTCATAATAAACCATATTTCGATAAGAACTAAAATGTGTTCCCCAGGCTTGATTCGTTCGCTCTCCAAGAAAAGTATAGCTTGGTAAACCAGCTGCTCTCATCAATACGTTGGTAACATTAACAAAGCCATACTGAATTGCCTTTTGGTTTTTATAGGCGGTATAGGTATAGTTTAATTTTAGATCATACTTAGCTCTAGGTATCATAAGGTATTGTGTTATACCGTTTTTCAACTTACTATTGCCGACAGCTGTATAATCATATGTAAAATTTGTTGTAATCCAATCATATATTTTAAATGCTTTTTCTTTATCACTTTCAGCACCGGATGTTATCTGTGCTGCTTTTTTCTTGAAGACATCCCATTGCTTATTTGTAATACCTTTAGGCTTTTTCAATCCTGTTTTCAAACTACTGCTATTACCCATTTTTTTAAGATATTGCTGTGTACTTTTTATATATTCATTTTTCTCGTATATTTTCCACGAGTAAAATACCGTTCCCCCATTATTATATTTAACATCAGTATACTTTTTAGTAGAACCCTTTGGCACCAAAATGTAATTATCATAGGTTTTTAAATAATTACCAGAGAATCTGCTCTTAAATTTGGGTGGAGTTTTACCTAGAAATTCCAAATAAGGGATTTCTAAAATATCCTGTTCGATACTCTTTACAGATGCGGGAATAATAAGTTCCTGTATATTTGTTGAAGGTTCATTATTATACAGAGAGTTTTCCTTTATGATTGTTACTCCGTCCTTAACTTTTATTACACTGGTTGAGGAGGTGTCAATGTAATATGCAATTTTTCCATCCTTACTATAAAGGCAGTTTTTTTCAGCGAAGTAATCTGGGTTTTTTCCATCTACTTGCAGTTTGGAAATTGTTGTGTTTGTGAAACATTGCTTTTCAATACTTGTTACAGAAGCAGGTATTGAAATACTTAGATTTTTTATATCGCTAAAGGAACTTTGATCAATTGTTTCTAATTGTAAGGGCAAATTTATATTCAAATTGATACCTTCACCAAACCAACCAATTTTTTTTACAATAAATTGATAATTATCTTTTTCGATTGTCTCTGGAATACTAATAACAGTACCACTAAAATCGGTGCGTGGATTAGTATCTAAATATGAGGTATAAATACGAAGATTTATTTCACCAGGTGTATCAATAGATGCCTTATTCATTATATAAGCCTGGGCTTCAAGTTTGGTACCGTCAGATAAATTTAGATAGTATTTGAAATCGCGTTGAGGAGAACCCTCAATGTTTTTAGTATCCATAGTAACAGTTTCTTCTCCATATACTGTCTGTTGCATAAATAAGGTGGAGACAAAGAATACCAAGGCTATAAAAAGTAACTTTTTCATAATTCAACCCCCTTTATCAATCATAAAAAAATATATCTATATGTTTTATATTACAAAAATTATAACCCAATAAATAACAAAAATCTACATATTTCTACCAATTGCTTCGTTATTATTTGTAAAGTGAGCTTTTTGTCAAGTAGGAAACCAATATCACAAACAATTTACAAAAGCTCTTTCTCCTGTCTTTTTATATGCAATTCTAAAGAGTTCCGATCAATTAAAGCGGAAACCACGCCTTGCCTGTTTACACAGAAAGCAGCAGCATAGGTGGCGATTCTTACCGATTTCTCAAGTGAATAGCCGGAAGAAAGGTAAACAGCCAAAGCGGAAATGAATCCATCTGCAGCACCGGTGGTATCTACGGATGCAAAAGGGATAGCTGGGAAGGACTTAGTAAAATCCTTTGTTTTTACATAACACCCATGATGACCGAGTGTAATAATAACAATCTCAACACCCTTGTCTAGAAAATATTCTGCTTTTTGTTCTACACTTTTTAGATGAGGGCAGAGTATTTCGGCTTCTTTTTCATTTGGTACAAATATAGTGATATTCTTCATTAATTCATCGCTGACTTCTTTTAGAGCGGCAGGCTTTAATATTGTCTGCACTTGGTGTGACTTAGCTATTTTTACAGTTTCCATAATAGTATCCATTGGAATTTCAGTTTGCAGCAGACAATAGCTCGTATTTGTAAAAAGTCTGCTTTGCTTTTGAATATCCGCCGGAGAAAGATTTTTATTAGCACCTGCCAGAATGGATATAGCACTTTCGCCATCACTTTGAACATGAATATAGGCTTTTCCGGTTTCCGCGGAAGCATCTCTTGTAATGCCTTGAACATCGATATTATGTTCAGACATGGAATGATAGATAATGGTAGAATCATAGTCATTTCCTACGCGGCCAATCAGCACCGCAGGATGATTTAATTTTGCAACTCCAATTGCCTGGTTTGTTCCTTTGCCTCCTGGACTGATAGAGGAACTATTTGACCTGATTGTTCTTCCGGGCTGGGGAAGAGTATCTACATTCAGTGTTATATCGATATTGATACTGCCTACTACAATGATTTTTTGTGCCCTTGAGGATATAGGGATGTCCAGACTCAGGGTGTTTTCTAAGACGTAATTCGCATTGAAAAGTTGTTCTTCATTATCCGCCTTATTGCACTTATCAATTAACTGTTTCGCTACAAAATGTCCAAATTCGTAACGAGGTATTTTGATATACGAAAGCTTTGGAAAGGATATATTTTTAAGGTTATCATCCCTAAGACTTACCAAAGATAAATCCAGGGGTATTCTATACTGGAACTTTTTAATATCTTCACATAAGGTTAAGGCAGCTGCATAATGGGAGCTGACGATACCGGTGATGTTGTTTGATAATACATTCTGGCAATAATCAAGCTGAGATAGTGATAATAACATTTTATTCGAGTAAGAAACTTGATTGTCGAATAAACATTTCTTAAATCCTTCTAATACCATTTCGGAACGCAGGCTGTTTTCTTTGATTAAACAAGCTATATTTGTATGGTTATATTGAATTAAGCTTTGCGTTGCATTATATCCCATTTGAATAAAGTCTATGTTATATGAATTTTCTACAAAAGGACAGTTAATAAAATTGATTGGGATTTCTTTCTTAGTAAAATAATGCTTATTATCTAGGCTGGCTTCGCTGATTGGTTCCCATATTAGACCATCAATATTGTTTTTACACAAGGCGGTTATATTTTTCGTTTCTTCTTCTAAAGAATTAAGACTGTTACAAAGTAATACAGAGTAACCATTTTTTTGAGTTATTTCTAAAATCCCCTGTATGAAAAGACTTGACTCGGAAGATGAATTTAATAATAGCCCCAGTACAAAAGTCTTTGCACTTGAAGCATGAATGGCCGATGCATATGGTGTATAGTTATATTCTTTTACAACCTTTAAAACCCGGTTTCTTGTTTCAATGTTTATATTTTCATCTTTTCCATTCACAATCTTTGAAACAGTGGATGGAGACACATTTGCTAAGTGAGCGATTTCTTTAATTGTCATAATAACTCCCATCTGTGCACTTCGGCACATGTAAAATCATGATATTGAAAAACTGTCTTATGTTTTCCAATCAAATCCCCTTATATATAATATCTATATGGAACATTATGTTATAAGATTTAAAAGAAGTCAATATGTATATGCAAATGTTATAGGAAAATAATTTAGTAAAATATTTTATTGAACTAATATCACAAAAAAGTGTTGACAATATTCGAGAATATGTTATTATGGTTTTGTGAAAACACTTTCGGAAAATAATTTCATAAGCTTGAAAGAGGATTGAGATGCAAAAGAAGATTTTAATTATTGGAAGTTCCAATATGGATTTGGTAACACAAATTGAAAATATGCCAGTTGTCGGAGAAACAATTCTAGGTAATGGGTTACAGCATATCCCAGGTGGAAAAGGTGCAAATCAGGCATGTGCCGTTGGCAGTCTTGGCGGAAATGTTACGATGCTTGGCTGTATCGGCGACGATGAATTTGGCCGAATGCAAAAGGATGTATTACATAAACGAAACGTGGATATTTCTTCATTAAAAATCAGTTCAAATTTAAACACCGGAACAGCTCTTATCTATGTGAATATGCAGGGAAACAATAGTATCGTGGTAATTCCTGGGGCCAATTCTGAATGTAATGTGGAGTACTTGAAAAAGCAAGACAGACATTTTAAAGACTGTGATTATGTATTACTGCAAATGGAAATTCCTTATGAATCCATATATTATGCAATTAATAGAGCACATGAATTAGGTAAGACCATTATTTTGAATCCGGCACCTGCGCCAGATAGCATACCGGATGATATTTTGAGTAAAATCGATTACTTAACTCCGAATGAAACAGAAATCAGTAAATTATCCGGGTGTGCAGCGGAAGACATACCGGCAATAGAAGAAGCAGCAAAGAGTCTGCTAAATAAAGGTGTAAAAAATGTGATTGTAACTTTAGGCGAAAAAGGCGCCTGCTTCATTAATAACCGCATTACAGAAGTGATTGCAGCCAGAAAAGTGAATGCGGTTGATACAACTGCAGCAGGGGATTGCTTTAATGGAGCATTTGCAGTTGCTCTTGCAGAAGGTAAAACTGAAAAGGAAGCAATTGAGTTTGCTAATATAGCATCTTCAATCGTAGTTACGAAGAAAGGCGCTCAAAGTTCGATTCCATTAAGGAAAGAAATCGATTCCTTTTTAGCTGGAAATATGAATTAACCTTATCAAGAAGTAGTAATAAGCTTATGAGCAAGAAGTACAGGCGGATTATGAATACCCGCTTTGAACGGAAACAAATAATTTTTTATAAGAGAAGGAGAAGGTATATGAAAAAGAAATTATTATCATTGGGATTAGCAGCAATTATGCTGTGTTCAACGATTGGTCTGGCCGGATGTGGGAAATCTGCCGGAACGTCGGCCAAGGAAGAACCAACGAAGACGGAAGCAAATGGCAGCAAAGGTGAGGAACAGGTATTTGAAATTGGTCATGTTGCAACAGAAGCAAACCAAATTGCTATACTGGAAGGTTTGTTTAATGGATTCATCGAGGAGTATAACACTGCAAATTCAACAAATTATAAACTAAAGTTTACTCCGTCACAGTCAAAGGATATTACCAACACAAGGATGAGCTCTAAAGATAAGCCGGATATCTTCCTGTTAGATTCACCTGCTGACGTTGCACAGTATGTGAAAGACGATTTGTTGTTAGATTTAACAGAATATGCAGAAAAATCAGCCTGGAATGACAAGTTATTTAATTGGGCTTACAATTTGTCAAAAACAAACGATAAAGTTTATACGTTACCATATGGATATGAAGGCTTAGTAATCTGGTACAACAAAGATATTATGGCTGAATTAGGACTAGATGCCGCCGACATTGATACCAGAGAAGAATTTGAAAATGCCCTTCAACTTGCAAAAGACAGTGGGTATACACCAATTATGTTAGGCGCACAAGACTGGCCATGGGCACAGGAATGGTATTTATCCATTATGATGAGTTATACCGGGAGAGATCTTGTTAAGGATGTGCTTCAAGGAAATAATGGTACAGAGTGGATGGATGAAAGATTTGTCCAAACCATCAATACTTATAAAACCTGGCATGATAATGGATATTTGGCAGACGGAAAATCCTACGTTTTAACCAGTGATGACGCTATTAATGCATTTACCAATGATAAAGCTTTATTTAAACTGGAAGGAACTTGGGCTCCTTATTGGATTGTGCCGTTAGAAGATGAAGTGAAAGCTAAAATAGGAGTAATGTTACATCCGGCTATTAATGATACCGAAACTCCCCATGTTCCAATTGCAGTAGGTGGTATGTGGTGTGTATCCAAAGACACCAAGGCTCCGGATCTTGCGGCATATTTATTGGATAAGCTTCTTTCACAAGATATTCAAAGTGATTTCTTAGAGGCCGGCTTAGATGTAGCTCCGATGGCAATCGATTCAACTGAATTTGATGCATTAGATCCGGTTGTTAAAGATATGTGGCTGATGTTAAATAATGCGTTGGATCAAGGCGATTATGGATATACAACTTATGCATTTTACCCGCCTGAAACACGTGTCTATATTTATGAAGGTATTGTCAATGTATTAGAAGGAAATATCACGATTGAGGATTATTTAAAGCAAATACAAACCTTGACGAATAAAGAGAGAGATGCCGGTTTCTTACCGATTCTTCCATAAAATTTAATCTTATCAAGGAAGTCCCCCGCTTCCCTAAAACGGGGGGCATTCTGTAAGCAGATTGCGATATCCGCTTGGACTATTTTGATATGTAATTCAGGTAACAAGAGGGTGCTCTTTTGTTACCTGAATCATTGTCACCCAGGGTGAATGGCACAAAAAGGAGATAGCTATGGCCAAAAGAATAAATGGCAGATTGAATAATAAAGAGAACATGATTGCATATTTGGTGGTTATGCCAATTTTCTTATATCATTTTTGGATGGTTTTACTTCCGTCCTTGAATACAGTATATGGTTCATTTACAGAATGGAATGGTATAGGGAAAAAAACATATATAGGATTACAAAATTATTTTGAACTGTTCAAAGACCCGGTATTTTTTGATGCATTAGGAAACAATCTGAAATGGATGCTGGTTTTCCTGACGATTCCGATTATCTTAGGATTTGTAATCGGATATTTCCTTTCTAAAGTGAACAAAGGCCAGATCGTATATCGAACCATATATTTTCTGCCGTATGTAATTTCAGCAGCAATAGCGGGTAAAATATTCGCTACCTTTTATAACCCTTATTTCGGGATTAATGTTATCTTCGAGAAACTAAACCTGGATTTCCTGGCAAGAGACTGGCTGGCACCTAATAATGCCTTAATGTCAGTTGCATTAGTGGATAACTGGCATTGGTGGGGATTTGTATTGGTCATTTTCATAAGTGGGTTGCAGCAGATTGATCCGGCGCTTTATGAGGTGGCGGAAGTGGAAGGCGCAAATACACTTGAAAAGATGCGATATGTTACCTTTCCTTGTATCAAAAATACAATACTATTTATTGTGACATCTACAATGGTCTGGTCAATCGGTACCTTTGAATATGTATGGGTTATGACAAAAGGCGGAGTTGGTTCGGAGTTATTGTCAACAATGCTCTACAAGAATTCCTTATTTAAGTATCGTGCAGGATATGCGAGTTCAATTGCAGTAGTACAAGCAATTCTGTCCTTTGCTATATTAGGCATATTTGTACTTATTAGAAAGAAAAATGAGGATTAGATTATGAAGAGAAAATATAGACAGATTGTATTGCATACAATGTTATCCATTGTTGCATTTGTGCAAATAATTCCATTGGTGATAATCGTATTTAATTCGTTTCGTACCGATAAGGAAATAAAAAAGTTTCCGATTGGGTTACCGACACAATTTAACCTCGAAAACTATTTAAATGCCTGGAAAATAGGCGGCTATTCCCAGGCGTACTTAAACAGCATTTTGATAAGTGCTATATCTACTTTGTTTATTGTAGCCATGTCCGTACTCATGGGATATTTCTTGGCAAAATCAAACTTTAAACTAAAAAACTTTTTAATTCTATACTTTGGTGTCGCAATGTCAATTCCACTATTATCCTTTCTTGCGCCTCTATATTATAGATTTTCAGAAATGAGTTTAGTTAATCAGCATTCTGGGTTAATATTAATTTATATTGCAATTAATATGCCATTTAATATACTGTTAGCAAGGACTTTTATATTAGGTATACCAAAAGAGTTAAATGAAGCAGCAGTTATCGATGGATGTAATACATTACAGATTATTGCTAAAATAATATATCCATTATCAAAACCGATTGTTACTACAATTGCTTTAATTTCTTTTGTCAGTACCTGGAATGAATTTACGGTAGCCAATACGTTTTTACAGGATGCAGCTTTAAAAACAGTTTCTACAAAATATGTCCTTTTTGTTTCGGAACGTGGTTCTGATTTAGCAATGATATTTACAGCAGGTATGATTTCAATGCTTCCAATTGTAATTGTATTTGTTTTATTGCAGAATTTCTTTGTTGAAGGGATGACCGCCGGAAGTGTAAAAGCATAGAGATAGGAGAGTGCGGCTTTGATTAGAGAAGATTATATAGTAAGAACCTATGCAGGTTGGTTAGGGAAAATAATAGGAATTAGATTGGGTTCTCCAATTGAAGGATGGACCTATAAACAGATCCAAAAAGTATATGGGGAAATTACAGATTATCTTGTGGATTATAAGGACTATGCAGCCGATGATGACAGCAACGGACCATTATTTTTTGTAAGAGCGATTAAAGATTATGCTTATCAAATCGATAAGATTACAGAAAAGGAAATGGGGTATACCTTGTTAAATTATGCACCGGAGAATCATGGATTCTTTTGGTGGGGAGGCTATGGTATATCGACTGAAAATACCGCATATTGCAATCTGAAAAGCGGGATAGATGCTCCCCAGTCCGGTTCGATCGAACAAAATGGTTTGGCTTGCGCAGAACAAATCGGCGGGCAGATTTTTAGTGATTGCTGGGGCTTTGTAGTACCAGGAAATCCTAAATTGGCAGCAGAATATGCTAGAAAAATGGCAAGCGTATCCCATGACGGGGAGGGTTTATTAGGGGCGATGTTTGTTGCCGGCTGTATCAGTGCGGCTTATGAAGAGACCGATATTAAAAAAGTAATTGATACTGGTTTGGAATTACTTCCCACTGAGTCAGAGTATGTATCTGTGGCCAGGGAGGTTATCAGGTTTTACAACGAGGATGAAAATAAAAATTGGCGTGATTGTTTTCAATTTATTTATGATAATTTCGGGTATGATAAATATCCGGGAAACTGCCATATTATACCCAATGCAGCAGTAATGATTCTAGCCATGCTTTATGGCCAGGGGGATTTTAGCAGGTCACAGTATATTTGCAATATGTGTGGCTGGGATACGGACTGTAATGCAGGGAATATCGGATCTATTCTGGGTGTATTAGTGGGTATTGATCAAATTGAAGATAAATGGATAAAACCAATTAATGATTTATTACTGTCTTCTAGTTTAATCGGTAATTTAAATATTTTAACAGTGGAAAAGAGTACAGAAATTTTTTGTGAATTAGGTTATAAAATTGCTGGAATTGAACCGCCCGAAGCGTGGAAAAAATACTTTCAGAATGAGGATTATATATTACATTTTAATTTGCCTAAATCTACACAGGCTATGCGGGTAAAGACAAATGACATACAGGCAGAAGTTTCGTTGAAGAATGTACCATCAAAAGATGGAGAAAATAAACACTGGTTAAAAATTGTATCAAATCGGTTAAGAAATGAAACTGAAATAAGAATTTATCATAAAACTTACTATCAGCCAAAGGATTTACATGATTCGAGATATGATCCATCTTTTACACCGATATTATATCCAGGTCAAGTAGTTAAAACTGTTTTAAAAAATGATAGTGGCTTTGAGGTATTCGGAAAACTCTACATTAAAGATATAAATAACGAGGTGTCATACTATTCCAAGCCTTACAGATTATCTGCCGAATGGACGGAACTAGAATACTGTGTTCCATTGATTGAAAATTGTTTAGTAAAAGAAGCAGGCATTGTTCTATATAAAAGTGCTGATACTAAGGTAAATGATAAAGTATTAGAAGTTTATATGGATGCATTTGGTTTTTACGGAATGCCTCAATATAATATTGATTTTACAAAAGAACATATTGAAAATTATGGTTTTGGTCATTCAACATTGCATAAGGAGATTAGTCAGTTTACCTATAAAAATGGAATGTGGGAATTAGATGGAGCATATCTAAGCGGAAGCTGTTATGATGAAGGTGAAGCGTATACCGGATATTATTATCAAAAGGATTATGAATATGAATGTACGATTAATCCGCAACACGGAAAAATTCATTTAATACAGTTTCGAGTACAGGGGGGTATACGAAGTTATGCTTTTGGTTTTTATGGAGACAATAGAATTGCATTATTGAAGAAACATAAAAGCTACTGTATTCTGGCGGAAAAAGAATACCCTATTGAGTATAAAAGAGACTACAATCTTAAGGTTCAGGTAAAAAATCAAACAATAATAGCTTATGTTAATGATGAAAAAATATTGGAAGGTAAGGATGACGAATTCACTTATGGACAAATCGGTGTAAGTATAGCAAATGGTAGTCATTGCCATTATAAAAATATTAGAGTATCAAAGTTATAAGAAATAAATGTGATCGGCGTAAGGTTTCAGATAGTCTGAAGCTTACGCCGAATTTCTTTTATATATTACAATACACAAACAGCCTTTTGTCAAAAACACAATCATCGAATTACATTGACACACTGCAATGATCGAAGTATAATTACGATGTAAACAAAATTAACACTGTTAAGTGAGGCGATTATATGGGTATCAAAGAACGGCGTGATATTGAAAAAGCAGGAATGAAAAAGAAAATAAAAGCGGCCGCTATTGGACTTATTGAACAAGAGGGCTATGAAAAATTGTCAATCAGAAAGATAGCTGCTAAAATTGAGTATTCTCCGACCACCATTTACCTTTACTACAAAGATAAAGCAGAGATTATTACGGATATGTCCGACGAGCTTTATAAAAAAATTGTGAACAATGCTGCTATCATAAATAACAATGCTGCACTTTCAATTGATCAGCGTGTGTTTAGCATACTAAACATCTTTGTTATGAGCCTTTGCGGTGAGCCGGAGATGGTAAAAGCGGTTATGTATAGTGGAACCAATTTTATATTTGCCAATGATAGTAAAGAGGATAAGCCTTCTAATTCTGGAATAGCGATGCTTGATAATTTATTTGCTGACGGGATAGCTCAGAAAGTTTTGAAGCCTAATGTAGTAAGCGCCTCATGGATGATTATTAGTGCATTAATCGGTTTTGTTATGAGTGTCATAGAAAATCAACTATATCAACTGGATGATTTCGAACAGCTGGTAAGGGATTACGTAGAAATTCTGATGGGGGGAATTAGGCAGTGAATTGGCACAGGAGGTGGAATATATGCTTTGGATAGTGATAGTTTTGATTGTACTGGCAATCATAGTGATTTACTTAGCAATACCCGGCGGCAGACTTTGGAAGCAGTATCGGATTGATGTAAAAAGGTCTCTGAACGAAACGAATAGGCAAAGAAGCATACTGGGTTTATTTACTGAGGATTATATTGCAAAACTGCCTGCTCTGCTCCGCCGGCACATCACCAATGGGGGATATATGGGAAAGCCTTATATGGATAATATGCGGATATATTTTCACAACACGAAGTTTCGCATGTCGGCGGATAAAGAGCCAATTAAGATTAAATACATGCAGGTCAATTTCGCAAACAGACCTGACCGGCACGCTTTCCTGACCGGACGGATTGCGGGAATTCCGTTGCAGGCAAAAGACAGCGTGTCGGACGGATACGGCTCTATGACTGGTGTACTTGCCAAGCAGTTTCAGCTTTTTTGTTCTACCGGGGCAGAAATGGATCAGGGACAGTTGATAACGGCGCTGGCAGATGCAGTATATATGCCGTCCTTGTTTTTACAGGAGTATGTGTCGTGGACAATCGTTGACGATCATACCGTTGAAGGCGAGATTGCATGGAAGGGCGTTTCTGCTAAGGGTAGATTTACTTTTGACAATAATGGCAACATTATACGTTTTGATACCAATGACCGGTACATGGACGAAAACGGGAAAGGCAGCTCTCTGGTGCCGTGGTATGTAACCTTTTCTGCTTACAAAGAGCAGAATGGATACTTTCAGCCGGGAAGCGTTAGTGTAAATTGGAAGCTCCCAGAGGGGGATGATACATATTTTGTGAGCGACAACATTGAGATTCAATATTCAATAAAGGAAGCGAATCTATAATTGGAGGAATTTTGATAATGGAGTTGAAGGAATAAGTGGCAATGTAGAATATTGCTCTGAATTTTATAACGAAAAAGGTGAATTAATCTAACGCTAATAGGTTCCATTTTTACAATAAGAAACCTTTCCTTTTACTAACTATTAAAGCATTAAAATAAACGAAAAACCCCGCTCGCGAGAGCGGGATTTTTAATGGTTAAATTAGTATCTGTTCTCGAATAAATATGCCTTGTCAAATAAAACTTGAAGATTGCGAGGAATTAGGTGAAGATATTCCATTAAATTCAGACGATCTATTTTCTCTCTTAATATCTCTGGCAGGGATTCTGCTGAAGCGCCTGCCATAAGAAGCTGCGTCTCTTCCTCGGAAAATTCCACATATTCCTTACTTTCTTTAATCACATGTTTATTCATTGGACAGATAAGCTGACATTTCATACAACCATGTAAACAGTTATGAGCAGAAGGTGAAAGCCAGTTGGGAAACTCACATAAATCGATGAATTCATTGAGATAAGTCATGCATCTTTCCACCTTAATCATCTGTTTTTCTTCAACTATAGCCTTAGTTGGACAGTTATTAATGCAGGCTTTACAGGAATCACATTCCTCCATCCGGCATATATCTCTCCATATGTAATCTTTACAGGGAACATCCGTATAAAAGGCCTCCAACCCTACAAAACTCCCTAAGTCAGACGTATAAGTAATATTGTTCCGTCCATATTTGCTTAAACCGCTCCGGACAGCTAGCATTTTCATAGGAAGACCATAAGTTGACTGAACATGATATCCCTTGGGATTTAAACATTTATTTAAGTATTTTTCAGTATCTACCAACCTATTTGTTTCAATAGGTTCATTCATAATCTGTATTCTTCTGCCGTTCCAATGAAAATACAGTGGGATTAGCTGATTCGCTCTTGCCACAACGATGACAGAACGAATGGGGAAATCACATTCCGGTAATGTAAAATCATAAAAATCATTTACTATTAAATTGGTAATATCCGTAAAAGATTCACAACTTCTTAAAACTTCAACATTCTCTTTTAGATCCTCTAGTTTTTCAAGAGGGATCATCGTATACCGGCTTTGTAAATTATTTAAACCGTATAATATATTTTGATGCATTGCTGAACTCCTTTCGAATGAACCGCTAAGGTATATACATTCATTTAGAGAATGGAGGTCACGCTTTTTATTGCGAATATACTCTTAGTGGGTTATTGAAAAAGACCTCCAAGTGTATAAGCAATGCTTTTTTTATTTTGTTTCATAAGTTCACAACCTTTCCTGTTTATTAGAGAAATTACCATTTATTCTCATAATTATATTAGAATAAAACAAAAGAACTGTCAATTAATAAAAAGGGATAAAAAGCGTTTAAAATTTTGTGAACCATCTTATAGAATTAAACTCATTGCATGTCTGTAATTATCAGATAGTCCAATAAAAGTTGAAAATTAAACTGCATTTGGGTTACAAAAGTGGCTTTTCGTTTACAAATATTCAGTTGTCGGTTACAAACATTGCATCTCAATTTACAAAGTGGCTTCTCGCTTTACTATTAAGTTCTCTTTTCATAAGAGGATTATGATTGCACAATATAAATATAATAAGAATTAATAAATATTTATTGATATACGATAATAAATGTGTTAGAATACAGAGGAAAATAAAATTAAAGGATATTAAATTAATAATAAACAATAAATATGTGAGGTGCTTTTTATGAAACGACGGGGAAGAACACTCTTTTTAAAGTTATCTGTTATTCTGCTTGGAATTCCTGCTCTTGCGCTGTGTATATTTTGGCTGCCCGGATTTATTAATTATTTGCCCTATCCGGCTTTAATCGGTGCGTATGCAACGGCGATCACGTTTTTCTTTGCGCTTTATCAGGCTTTCAAACTTCTAAGCTATATTGATCACAACAAAGCTTTCTCGGAATTATCCGTAAGTGCTTTAAAGAAGATAAAATATTGTGCAATCACAATCAGTATAATATACGCAGGAATCATACCACT
>JAEZSL010000311.1 GCA_023443925.1 Bacillota bacterium
TTGAGATTCTATTTACCATTTCCTCAATGTAAGTATTTCTTATCATATGTACGTTATTCATGCTTTTTGTCCTCCTAGTAGAAATGAATCTTTTGTATTAAGAAAAGTGACCGCCGCTGTTCTTACAATTATTATCCTCCCATAATAATGCAGAAAGCGGATTTTATACTTCTATCATATCTGATTCTACTGACGGATTTCTGACAAATAAGCCGGTATTACGATAAAACTGTCTTTAATTAAAAGTTTTAATTAGAAAGCTGTACAACTTAATTACTGAATTACCTGGTGAAAGTCCAAGTTCTCTTTTTAAGATCCCGGTATACCTGTTAAACTGCCGCTCTAAAAGCGCTCTATTTCTTTGAAGTGAGTATATTCTCATGAGCAGGCAGTTAATCTCTTCATCAATTTCATTAAAATTAATCAATTTTTTAGTGATATATAATGCAATGGTCAGCTGCATACTTTCAATCAAATACTTTACCAGCT
Source organism: Bacillota bacterium (assembly GCA_023443925.1). Next base: position 490 of record JAEZSL010000311.1, read on the forward strand.
TCTTTGCAAATGAAAAATAGATTTCCGTGATCCGCTCCTTTTCCGGCAGCGACCAGCTGTAATCTTTTTCACCAAACATTTCTCCCTGATACAGGTTCTCTACGTTGATTGCCTCTTCCTGGTTATTGCCGTTGAATTCATTGATTTTTAAAATTCTGTGCTCAAAATCAATGATATCAATATAAATCTCACTTAAATCAATCTTATAACTTTCCTCCGCCGATACGATAACCGATTTCATACCGTGTGGCTCCAGCGCCTTTCTAAGCTTGTAAATGGTTGTATTTAAATAAGTTTCCGCATTCTGTGGCAGCATTCCCGTAAAAACATCCTCCATGATCCGCCATTTTGATACCGGCCTTCCTCTATGCAAGACCAGGTAGGCCATCAACTCAGAACTCTTTGATGATGTAAACTGAACGGTTTTTCCTTCAATACTCTTGACCTCCATATTACCAAAACAGTTAAAAATCAGCTTTTTCCTAAATGATTCCTTTCTGTCGGGCTGCAGAAAAATCAGTTTTTCCCTGGCCTTCCGAATAGAATTTTCCAGCCGCTCCTGGCTGATGGGTTTTACCAGATAATCAAAAGCATACATTCCATAGGCTTCGAGAGCATATTCCTTATATGCAGTTAGAAAAAAAATTGCTATATCATTGATTTCACTTGTAACTCTTCTAACGAAATCAAGACCGTTTTCTTCCGGCATATTAATGTCCACAAAAGCCATATCAACACTGTTTTCTTTAATATACTTATAAGCCTCCCCCGGGCTTTGAAAACTTCCTGCTAATTCGATATCCGGAATTTTAGATAACATTTTTTTCATAATTAATAACATCGATTTTTCATCATCAACCAGTATCACTTTCATATAATCACCATGTAATCTTTTTTATCTATAATTTTCACCAGAAGCAGGAATAGATATAAAAAAATTACTCCCTTCACCTATCGTACTGTCAACCCATATATCCCCATAATTACGTTTAATAATATGTCTGCATAACAGTAAGCCTAAACCAATTCCCACTTCTCCTTCCGTTCCAGAAGCCGGACTTGCTTCCACATCCTGAAACAGCATCTGTACTTTTTCTTCTTCAATACCAACCCCTGTATCTTTAACCGATATAATAATAAAACTCTCTTCTTTTTCAACAGCCACGGTTATACTTCCATACCGGTGTGTAAATTTAACCGCATTGGACATTATGTTTTTAAGTACGATATCCAGCATACCTTTGTCTGCATAAACCGTTATATTATCCTCTATATGACATTCAACCGAAATACTTTTAATTTCCGCTTTTATAAGCATTGGTTTTATGGCTTCCTCCACCAGTGAGGAGAGGTTCCAATCCATAGGGGAATAGATAATGCTGTTCTGCTTGTTTTGAAAATATTCCAGCATATTGTCAATTCTCAGATATATACAGCTTATATGTTTTTGTATCTCACTGATCAATTCATGTTTGATCTCCGTATCAACCTCCGTATTCTTTAAGAGATCGGACAGATTAATTAACATATCCAAAGGTTCTCTGATATCGCTGGCAACAATGCTGATCAGCCTGTCTTTTAACGTATTCAGTGCTGAGAGCTGAGCCGATGCTGCCGTCAGATTCTCCATATTCCTCTCACAAGCCGTTATATCGGATAGCACCAGAATTTTACCTAACATATAATCTTTATTATAGATATAGGTAAGTTTCAGCGTATAGACACCGAGTATACCGTTTCTATACACACGAAACCGGGTTTCTGCTGTCAGGTCACTGCACAGTATATCCTTTATAGCCGGATACTTGTTAAATACATTTTCATAATTATTATGATCTGTCTTAATCACTTTTAATTCCGGTATTATATTTACCGCAGGATCATTGTAATGAATGATCTGATCACGGTTATCCAGAATAATAACGGCCTCTGACATGAACTGGACAACCTTCTCGAAGGCAATCGGCGTAACTTTAAGAAGATTCAGCCGGTATATAGCCAGGGTCAGCAAGATTGCCGAAAAAACAAGACCAAACGGTGTGAGATCCGGCAAGTTTTTCTTTACATTAACCAGAAAAGCCAGGTTAAAGATCCAGGGGATGCAGATTCCCAGTCCTAAAACAAGAATCTGTATCCGATGTAAACCGCTTTCTTTCACATATTTGATCACTAAGCTAATAATACAGGCACCAATGGATAGGTAAGAATATACAAGATGTATCCAATACCAGGGGCCTTTTTCAATGTATACCAGAGTCAGCTCATTGCCATTTACAAAATCAAGGCTTTTATAAAACAGGTGATGCCAGTCATTGGTATACTGCAAAATTAAAGTTACTACCGGAATGATAAATAAAACCAGGTAAGTTGATTTTTTTATTATCAAACCGGTATAGTCAAATATCATAATCAAGAGCAATACCGGTATAAAGGGTATTCCATGATATTCAACCAGCAGGCAGAATTTAATTCCTTCAAGATCGGTAAGCGTCACTTCATAGGCATAACCAAACATATAAATAGAAGTTGCCAGCATAATCATTGATAGTTTAAATGCAATTGGTATTTTTCTGCGCTTCCATGTTATACATGCTAAAAAAAGAACAATAAACATGGAAAGAAACAAAGCCATACTTAAATAGAAGTTTTTAAGCATAAATATGTATCCTCGACGGTAAATCCTCTTTTACATAATAAGACGCTCTAAAATAAGATGCTTCCATTATCATATAACGGGATCTGCTTTTCATTTTCTGGCTGTTAATAAAGATATGTAAAAAGTGCTCCCCTTCCCCGGCATACTCTCTGCCCATATTTTCCCCCCGCCTTTTAAAATAAATTCCTTACAGATTAAGAGACCTAACCCAATTCCCTTTTCTCCCGCGGTACCTAAAGTAGAGCATGTATATCCTTCATGAAAAAGATTTTTTACTTTTTCCGCATCCATACCAATACCCGTATCTTTTACTGCTATCGTTAAATCTCTGTCCGTTTCAAAAGCTTCAATTGTTATGCTTCCCCCCTGTCTTGTGAATTTAATGGCATTCGAAAGTAGATTTCTTAAAACCAGTTCCAACATCTCTTTGTCGGTATATATTACAAGCTGTTTATCCAGCTTACAGCTTATTTGAATTCCCTTTACACCGGCACTGACCAGATATAAGGAAACGGTTTCCTCAATGAGTGCAGCCAGATTCCAGCGGGCAGGTGAAAATACCAGGCCATCTCTCTGGCTGTTGAGCCATTCCAGTAAATTTTCGATAATACTATAGGTATAATTCACTTGTTTCTTCACTTCCGTCAGAATTTCCCTGCATTCCGCACTGTAAAAATCATTATCCTGCTGCAGCAGATCCACAAGGCTTACCATAGTCGCCATGGGATTTCGGATATCATGTGTAAAAACGGTAAACAACTTGTCTTTTAGAGCATTCATATCTGCCAGATGCTTTGTAATGGAAATTAAATTCTCATGCCGGATGTGGTCGGTTATGTCCATAATAAAATACACACCATGGGTTATATTCCCATTTTTATCATAAATTGGAGTTCCGTTAAACAATAAATGATTCTCTTTTCCATTATTTCTCATAATAAAATGGAAATTAACCACCTTCTCCCCTTTTAAAACTCTGGGTACCGGCAAATCTGAATCCTCAATTACCCTCCCATCCTGATAAAAATAAATTCCTTTCTCACAGTGTGAAAGAATTTTGGATTCATTATTACCTATATGATTGGTAAACACATCCTCTGATGCACGGCTGTAATATAAAAATTTCGCATTTCTATCTGAAATTGCAAGATATGCCATATCTGAAACCGTGTTAATTACCGCTTCCAGCTGCTTTTTCTGCCTGCCTAGTTCTCCTGTGAGATTTTTTAAGAGTTCCTCATTTAACTCACTGGTATTAATAAGCTTTTTCTCTCTGTTTTTCTGCTCGGTAATATCGATAAGTATGGATACCGTCCCCATCTTTTTTAAGCTATTCTTAATTATGGGGTAGACCTTGACATGATAGTATTTTTTTGTACCTGATTTCCTATTATCAATTTCAAATTCATCCGCCTGCATATTCTTACAGGCGGAATACCATCTTGGCCAGAAAGCCAGCAAATCCTCCAGCCCTTTCCCCAAGGGGTTTATGGTATTATCAAAGGAATCATCGATAAACCTGTCTATCGCACTGTTTTTATCAATTATTATGCCGGTATTATCCACAGTAAGGATTCCTTCCTGTAAACAGTCTATAATTTTATCCCTGGCTATTGGTATTATTGAAAACGGCTGATACTTAAAAATACACCAGAAAAGAATGATTCCTGTTATTGTAAAGGATATGGAGATAATGGGGATGTTAAGTCTGGAACCAGGCCTTAAGATCTTTAATATCGATGCTATCAATGGAATTAAGATACCGGCAGCCATAGCTATGGACTGCTTCCTGTATTTTATATTTATTTTCTTATAAAAAGATAATAGCAAAACTATGGATAATAGAATATATGTAAATTCTAACAGTTTAATAAACAAAGCAAAAGGAGTGCTGATAACAACTACCCATCCGCTTTTTATACAGATATCTTCCTTCATCAGGTGACTGTATCGGTTTGTCAATTTCAAGACAATTCCAATGAAAGGAAAAACACAGATAAATATTATATTAATCGGTCTCAAGATATTATCTTTTCCTATATATACTATAATTAAAATTAATAAAGAAGGAATCGCTAACAACAAACCAACCTGGCTGATATTCCGGCAGATGAGTTTTATGTTATTATCCTTCGATATTATTTCAATAAAATTGCTGGAAGTAAAAATTGTAATCTGCAGCATGAGCATAGCAAATATAACCGTATTTTTGGAATGTTTCATATTAAAAGCGTAAATTGTAAGCAGTAAACAAATAAGTGCAGAGATTGCGGTTAATATTTGGAATATCATAATTATTTTTATCACCCTAATATTTAATTGTCATTTTTAATATAAAAACTTGACCCTAAATCAAATTTTATCACAAAACATACAATATAAGCAATATGGGAAAAAGATTTTACGAAATATTAAGTTTACATAAAAAGGAAGACAGATAGTCTGACCCGAATACTGCCGATTACCGCAAAGTCTTGCTAATACAAGCATTTCGCGTATTAAAGGCTTAAAAATATCGAACCAACTCTGTCTTCCAAATCAAAAACTACATCATTACGAAACTATCAGACCGTATAGTAATATAGTACTATATTACACATATTAAGCCTCAGCAGAATTACCGGATACAATCAGAGCCATCCAATTTGGTCCCGGCGCTATCAAATCCTATAGTCCGGCAGACTCCGGGTTAAGAAAATTTGCCCGCCGGTAATTCTTTTTCGTTAAGCATTTCCGTACCAATTTCTTTCCGCCCTAAATTTCATATACTCTCGGTTCAAATGCATTTAATTCAATATCTCCTTTTACCTTGATACCTGTCTTTAAATCCGTCATACTCTGCAGCAAATTGATACGGACAGTTTCATGGGCAAAGTTTAAAACAAAGAGGAAGGTTCTTTGGTCCTTTTTCCGGACAGACAGCTCACAGGACTCCGGCAGGCTGATCATATCCTGATACGGTGAAATGGTACCTGTATATTTTAAGAAGGCCTTGGTGTTTTCCCTTGTGAAGGTAGAACCAAAATAAATTACCTTTCCCTTGCCATAGGGATTCTCGATTATAGCCGGTTCGCCTTCATAATAATTGCCCTGATAGAGTCCCAGTATTTTAGCATCCGGTGCATTTACTTTAAGAATATCATTAAACACCGGAGCCTCTATCTTACTGCCCAGAAAATCCACATACACATCCTCATCACCAGGTCCGACAAAGGTAAAGTCCGTAACCACCGCACCGGTTAATTCTGATGCAAGCCCCGGCATTCTGGTCATTGGACACTTTCCGGTCTCATCTTTTTGCCCTGTCCTGCAGCCTAAGATCAGGCATCCGCCTTGTGAGACATAAGCCTTTAAGAGTTCTGTTTTCTCCTCCGACAGAATGACTGCATGGGGGTAAAAAAGAACCCGATATTTGGCTAAGTCCCTGATGTCACTGTCTTCCTGGAGATAAATATAGTCTATCGGCGTATGGGTCAGCTGGGAAGCAATAAACAGTTCAAGGTTGCTGCTGTTATCCACCCTATGGTGCCAGCAGTCCAATTCTGCGTCAAAGCGGTTGCTGTAATCCTTTAGGATACCCACCTGTGCTATGTAATCCGCACCGGTAACAGGTGCCAGTTTTTCAACCCACTCATGGATACTCTTTACTTCCTTAAGTTTTCTATTATCGTTGTTATCATAATCCAAAATTCCGTGCCAGTATATTTCGGTGCCCATGGTACAGGTTCTCCATCTGAAAAAGCTGACAAAATCGGCTCCATGAGCTATGCTCTGCATGGCCCAGAGTGTCATCTGACCCGGTTTGGGTGCGGGGGCTTCCATTCTCGTATTCCAGCCGTTGGCACCGGACTGTTGTTCCATAATACCAAAATGAGGGCATATGGAACGGACTTCATTCAGGCTGTTACTCCATCTGCGGTCATTGAGGCTGGTATTATGCTTTGGATCCTCAGACAGGCAATACGCAAAATTGGGATAGGAGTCATAGGTATAAACATCCAGGCATTCCTTTTCCATACGGTGATTATCCAGATTGGAAAACATACCGTTGGTAGTAATAAATACCCCTTCCCTGATATGTCTGCGTAAGATATCACTCTGCAGTTTGCAAAACCGGATGGCACTGTCGGATACAAATCTTTTATAATCCAATACCTCATGAGGATTGGTAGAATCACTGATGGTATGCCTTGGAACATAGATCTCTTCCCAGGCCGTATACGTCTGGTTCCAGAAAGCGGTTCCCCAGGCTTTATTTAAAGCTTCCAGGGTCTTATATTTGTCTTTTAGAAATCTCCGGAAAGCCAGGGTATCACTTTCGGAAAAAAATTCGTCTACTTCACAGTTTAATTCATTATCAATCTGCCAGCCCACTATATTGGGATGTTTTCCATAATGGCTGCCGATTTTATCAACGATACGGGAACATAGTTCCTGATACTTGGGAGAATTGTAAGTGTAGTGCCTTCTGGCACCATGGCGCATTACGACCTCATCCTTGGTGCGGTTTAACACCTCCGGGTATTTTTCGGTGAGCCAGGCGGGAGGAGTGGCAGTAGGAGTACCGAATATAACCTGCATTCCGGTTTTTTCCGCCACCTCCATAAAGCTGTCAAAGAACTCAAAGGTAAAATTTCCTTCGGTTGGTTCAAATTTGCTCCAGGCAAATTCTGCAATCCGTATGGTTTTAATACCGGCCGAAAGCATACGCTTTAAATCTTCTTTCCAAAGGCTGTTCTCCCAGTGTTCAGGATAATAACAAACGCCCAGAGATAATTTGTCCCATTGATAGTTTTGTTTGCTGTTCATATTAAACTCCTATCTGTGCGCTTAGGCGCACGTATAAATCAGGATGTTGAAAAAGTTTATATTTTTCAACTCTACTCCTATCTGTGCGCTATAGCGCACATATAATCAAGATGTTGTAAAGCTGTATTTCGTTTTTTTTGACTTAGCTCCCATTGTATAATTCAGGCTCGCTCACATGGCTTCCTTATTTATGTTGCGTTTCCAGAGGTATCGTAAAATTTACTTTCATTCCCCTGTTTTTTTCGCTTTCAATTTCAAATATACAGCCGGCCCCGTAATATAACATAAGCCGACGGTATACGTTTTTAATACCGATGGAATTATTATATTTCCCGTTCCTGCATTGTTCGTAAAGGGTCCGGACTTCTTCTTTCGTCATCCCAAGCCCGTCATCCATAATGCCAAAGCTTAAAAATCCTTGATTTATACAAATCCGCAGGGTTAGATGACCTATGCCGATTTTAGGTTCCAAGCCATGGATAATGGCATTTTCAATTAAGGGCTGGAGAATGAAATTAGGCAGAACATATTTTAATGCCTCTTCATCCACCTCATAATTTACGTGAAATTTATCCCCAAACCGGTAGCCCTGAATAAAAAGATAATCCTTGACACTTTCAAGCTCCTGCCTTACCGGTATAAAGCTTTCACTTTTTATGGTCGCTCTTAAAAGGTTTCCAAGGGCGATTGCGATTTCAGAAATTTCTACATTACCATTCATGGTTCCCATCCAGCTGATGGTATCCAGCGTATTATATAGGAAATGAGGATTAATCTGCATTTTCAGGAAGTCGATCTCAGCTTGTTTCTGGCTTATTTCCATATTTAGAATCCGCCCTATGAGTTCTTCAATATTTTCTGCCATGGCATTATATTCCTGGCTGATCTGGCCGATCTCATCCCGGGATGTGATTATGACCCGGTGAGAGAAATTACCCTTTCCGAAAAGCTTCATACTATCTAACAGCCTTTTCGTGGGCTTCGTAAGACGGCCTGTCAGTATAATGGCAACGCAAACGGCTGCCGCCACAGCCAATAAACAAATAAGCGCTGTCATATCTGTGAATTTGCGGATATCTTTATCAAACTCATTAACGGGAATAGTGGTAACCATGGTCCACCCGTTTCTAATAACTTTTCCTTTATAATAAAAGGCTTTTTCCGAATCTATGTCATTGTAATAGGTCTTTCTTGAGGTTTTTATAGAATTGATATCCATGGGAAATTCTTTGCCGATATAGTTTTCATTGTTACTGCATACAATGATTCCCTCCTTATCCACAACATAAGAACCGCTTGAATAAGTAGTTGAGGTGCCAGCTATAATGTCTCCGAAATACCTGCTTTTTAAGACAATATTAATATATCCGATAGGTTTCATGGTTTTTAAATCCAGTATAGCCCTGGCTATGCAGACGTCATTATCCTCCACCAGTCCCCAGATGGAGCTTCCGTTGGCCTTATATATCACAGTTTTATCGAAAGCCTTCCGGATTTTTCTTCCGGCATATTTCTGAACTGTAAATTCTGTCCCGCTGTCTGAAATCACACTTAAGGATATAATATTGTCATCGTACAAGGCGTCCGGCTCCAGCTCTTTTTCTATCTTTTTACGCATAAGCCTGAGGTCATAACCACTTAAATACTTTTTATTAATTACCGGCAGATTCGCCTGAACTACCGTATTTGTTAATATGTCTCTGGTTAAGTCTTCAATATCATTTATATTCACTTCCAGGTTATAAGTGGTCTGGCCGGTTATATCACTGACATAACTTTCAAACCTGGTATAAAAAGATTTTTTGTAGACAGCCACGGAAGATACCGCGATGCCCAGTGCCGACAAAGAAATCAGCACGATGCATATTATAATTATTTTTTGTCTTAGGCTGTTAAACAGTCCCTCCAGAAATTTTCTCATATGCTGTGATTAGCTCCCGTTGCATAAAACTCTGCTGGCAGATGTTTTACTGCCTCAAATCAGGGTGTGAAATGTCCTTTATTTCACATTAGCTCCCGGTTCTTACTGCATCATTTCCAATATTTCTTTTAACTTCAAACGTTTTGGATGCTTCTTATATTCTCCCGGTGTATAACCGAAAACTTTCTTAAAAACCTGGCTGAAATACCTGGGATCCCGGAATCCTGTCTTATCGCAGATTCTGCCTATCTTCCCGGGGGGTTCCATCAGCATTTCCACCGCATTTAAAAGGCGGATACCGGTTAAAATATCACTAAAAGCATAACCGGTTTCTTTCTTTAAAAATCTGGAAACATAGGCAGCGGAAAAATGATACTTTTCTGCCAGACAATTCAGTGTAATGTCCTGGTCATAATTTTCTCCCAGATATTCCAATATACCCCTGATTTGTTGATTACACCCCTCAAAGCAATTCTGTATCTGGATAAGTGTATCAAAAGATCCCATCTTTTCTTCATGTTTTCTCACAACCTGGTTCTGGTATCTTTTCCTCTCCAGACGTTTCTTGGCAGCTGCTACCGTTTCCAGAATATCTGACGGCCTTAAGGGCTTTAAGATATAATCATAGACATTATTCTTAAGGGCTTCCCTGGCATATTCGAATTCAGAAAAACCGGTAAGCAGTATAACTGCCATATCCAGAGAATAGCGGTTTATTAACTCTGCCACTTCCAGACCCGTAGCTCCGGGCATCCGTATATCACTTAACAAAATATCAATCTGCTCGTCTAACACCACTTTCTTTGCTTCAATCCCGTTTTCGGCAGAATATACCCGGGTTATACCGATACTGTCCCAGGACAGGGATAATAAACCTTTCCGAATTAAAATCTCATCATCCGCTATTAGTAATTTCATATCTCCCATTGCCTCACTCAGCCTTTCACCGCACCTGCCACCATACCTTCCATAATGTTTCGATGCAGCAGTACATATACGATAACACTTGGTATAATAGTAATAATTACAGCTGCTATCATGGTTACATAATCTGTGGCATATTGCCCCTGGAATTCGGTCAAACCTACGGGTAAAGTCATTTTCCTGGAATCTGTTAAAAAGATTTGCGGCAGCAATAGATCATTCCATATATTAATAAATGATACCACACCCACCGTAACAATGGAAGATTTTGAAATGGGAATAATAATTTTCCAGAATATATGATGAATATTACAGCCATCCATAACCGCTGCTTCTTCCAGCTCCCTTGGTATGGAACCCATAAAACCTGTCATAATAAAAATTGACATGGGGAAACTGATGGCTATGTGAGGAATAATAACCGCCAGATGGGTATTTAGCAGGTTCATTTTATTAAACATGGAGAATAAGGGAATTATCATGGCATATACCGGTATCATCATTCCCAGAAGAAATACATTATAAGTTAATTTCGATAGTTTCCAGTCCATTCTGGAAATAGCATAAGAAACCATGCTGCTTAGAAGAATGCTGATGACTACCGCACATACCGCAATCAGGACGGAATTACCGAAATACCTTAAAATATGTCCCTGATTTATTGCCCGTATGTAGTTCGTAATTCTAAAAACTTCCGGCAAGCCCCAGGGATTGGTATAAAGTTCTTCATTGGTCTTAAACGAAGTTAAAAACAGCCAGAATATAGGATAGAGGCACAGAAGGGTAAATATGCTTAATGCAATATATTTCAGGCAGAGAGTAAACCTGTCATTAATTGATAGCTTCATTTCATCATCTCCCCCTTCTAAAATTCTACGGTTTCGGACTTAAATACCAGATTGGACAAAAGCACGGAACACATACACAAAACCAGCAGGATCACTCCGATGGAAGCGGAATATCCGTATTTCAGTGTCCGAAATCCCTGGAAGAACATATAAGTTGACATTAATTCCGTAGCATGGTTAGGCCCGCCTCCGGTCATAACCGCTACCAGGTCATAATATTTCAGAGATCCGGTAATAATCAAAACCGCATCAATTTTTAAGATAGGCTTAATCAGAGGGAACGTAATGGCTTTAAACTGTATCCATTTACTTGCTCCGTCAATACCTGACGCCTCGTAAAGAGAAGCCGGTATATTTTTCATGGCGGCAATCTGTATTATCATATGGTAGCCTACAAACTGCCACATAACCACTACAATGATGCAGAACAATGCCGCATATTTATTTGCCAGCCAAGCCCCTGCTAAACTGCCTAAACCCAAAACCCCCAAAAGCTTATTCAGTAATCCGAATTCTGAATTATATACAAAAGACCAGGTGAGTCCTACGGCAACCCCGCAAATTACACTTGGCAGAAAAAATACCGTCTGAAAAAAGTGGCTGCCTTTGATTTTCTGAAATAAAATATTGCCGAAAAATAAAGCCAGAGGCAGATGGGCTATTAAGGACCCTGCAACCATTAAAATATTATTTCTTAAAGCACTGATAAAGGTCCGGTCCCGAAACAAATTAACATAGTTTTTAATACCCACAAATCTGGGCGGGCTCATCATATTGGTCTGAAAAAAGCTTAAATAGATATTATACACAATGGGTATTAATACAAAGGCCGCATATATTAAAAATGCAGGCAACACAAATAACGCTATACTCTTTTTACTGCTGAATACTTTATTCATTCTGTCTCCCTTTTCATTACATGTGACAACCCATGTAACGGTTTACGCATACTCTTTCTTTCTAATGCAGAGGCTGCTGCAAAATATTAACTATATCAAAGCCTGGCTTAGAATATGTTTTTTATTTTGCGGCAGCCCGTAATATGTTTCTTAACGGTCCGCATTATCCTCTGCGAACTGCTGTAAGGAATCAAAGGCTTTTTGAGGATCCTCTCCACCGCAGACGGATACACAGGTATTATTAAATTCAACCCCTTCACCCGCACCAAAAGCTCTGTCCCACCAAGGTGTCAGTCCGGCCTGCTGATTGGATAAATTAACAATTTCCGCAAATAGTCCATCCAGTTTGGAAGAATCAATATCAAATTTACCTGCCGGCATCCTTCCCTGATCATAGAGTATATCTTCTTCATTTTTCTGAGAAGTCCAGTGTTTTAAGAAAGCAGCGGCCGCATCTATGTTTTTACACTTTGCAGAGATGGCAAAACTGGTATCTACGGAGCCTACGGAAATATTATTGTAGTTCGGATCTTTTGCCGGCAGTATAAATGCTCCTGCATCGGCTCCTATCTCCGATGCGGCAACTTTCGCACTGTCCCAGGCACCCATAAAATACATAGCTGCTTTTCCTGTGGTAAATAACGCGGTTGATTCTTCCGGTGACATACCGATGTAGCCCTCCTGAAAATATCCTGCCTCTACCATTTTCTGCAATTCCGCTGCGGCTTCCACATGGGATTTATCATTCCATTTCCTGGTTCCGCCGCTGATACCGTTATATAAATCCATTCCGGCAATACCATTGCTGATCTGCTGTACGAACTGTGCAGGAATCCAGGCATCCGTCCCGCACATGGTCATTGGTGTTACCTTGGCTGCTTTTAAAGTATCACAAACCTTTAAGAATTCCTCGTAGGTTTTTGGCACCGTAACCTGGTTTTCTTCAAAGATTTTCTTATTATAAAACATAACACAGAGTGATTTCTGAGTCGGTACTGCATAAGTTCTGCCGTCATAGGACAAAAGCTCTAAGGTGCCGTCGGAGAAGCTGTCCTTCCAGGCCTTATCCCCTTCCAGATAAGTTGTGATATCCGCCACCTTTCCTCCTTCTACAAAGGGCTGCAGATAAGCCAGTTCCCAGGTAAAGAATATATCCGGTACCGCATCGGAGGCCATAAGGGTTGTTAGTTTGGTTTTATATTGTTCGTTCTCATAGAACTCCATATTTATCGTAACCCCATATTGATTTGTCTTATT
>JAEZSL010000315.1 GCA_023443925.1 Bacillota bacterium
GTAAAGGGCAAAAAAACAGACCGTCATGCGGTTTCTGACTGGATGGAGATTGAGAAACAGCGTGGTATTTCCGTAACATCATCCGTTATGCAGTTTAATTATGAAGATTTCTGCATCAACATTCTGGATACCCCCGGTCACCAGGACTTCTCCGAGGATACGTACCGTACCCTAATGGCAGCGGACTCCGCAGTCATGGTTATTGACGCCTCTAAAGGAGTTGAAAATCAGACCATCAAGCTGTTTAAGGTTTGTGTTATGCGTAATATTCCTATATTCACCTTTATTAATAAACTGGATAGGGAAGCAAAGGATACTTTTGAGCTTCTGGATGATATTGAAACGGTTCTGGGTATCCGTACCTGCCCCATAAACTGGCCTATCGGTTCCGGTAAGAATTTTAAAGGAGTTTATGACAGGGAGACCAGGCATATCACACGTTTCTTTGCCGCCAATAACGGGCAGAAGGAAGTGGAATCCGTAGAAGCAGAGTTAGGGGATGAAAGCCTGGATACCTTAATCGGCAAGGTGAATCATGATACTTTATCCGAAGAAATCGAACTTCTTGACGGAGCCAGCAGTGAATTTGATATTAAATCGGTCAGAGATGGCCAGTTAACCCCGGTATTTTTTGGGTCAGCCCTGACAAACTTTGGTGTGGAAACCTTTTTAAAGCATTTCCTGAACATGACAACTACACCTCTGCCCAGGAAATCATCGGAAGGTATCATAGATCCGGTTGAGAATGATTTTTCCGCCTTTGTATTTAAAATACAGGCAAATATGAATAAAGCCCACAGGGACAGAATTGCATTTATGCGTATCTGTTCCGGTAAATTTGAAGCCGGTATGGAAGTTAACCATGTTCAGGGAGGTAAGAAAATCAGATTGTCACAGCCGCAGCAATTAATGGCTCAGGAAAGAAAAATTGTAGAAGAGGCTTATGCAGGAGATATCATCGGTGTTTTTGATCCTGGTATATTCTCCATTGGAGATACTTTATGTGTGCCGGATAAAAAGTTTGCCTATGAGGGGATTCCGACCTTCTCTCCGGAGCATTTTGCCAAGGTGCGTCAGGTAGATACCATGAAGAGAAAACAGTTCCTAAAAGGTGTTTCCCAGATTGCCCAGGAAGGCGCCATTCAGATATTCCAGGAGTTTAATACCGGTATGGAAGAGATTATTGTAGGCGTGGTAGGTGTGCTTCAGTTTGATGTATTAAAATTCCGCCTGGAGTCCGAGTACGGTGTTGAAATTCGCCTGGAACCTTTGTCCTATGAATATATTCGCTGGATTGAAAATAAGAATTTGGATGTGAGCAAATTAAATGTGACTTCCGATACCAAGAAAGTAAAAGATCTGAAAGGAAATCCCTTGCTGCTGTTTATCCATAGCTGGAGTATCCAGACGGTTCTGGATCGGAATAAAGAACTGAAGCTTTCAGAATTCGGAAGAGAGTAAACCGGAAAGACGAAATATTGTAAATAAGGGGGCGGTTTTTATGATAGAATTTCGTAAAGCAACGACAGAGGATATCGATACACTTGCCAAGGTCCGTATTGATTTTCTTTGTGAGGCAAATCAGTTGACGGAGGAAGAGAAAGAGGTGCTGCTGACAGCTAACCGGCAGTACTTTACAGAAACCATGGCTGACGGCAGTTTTGTAGCCTGGATTGCGTTAGACGGAGCGGACATAGCAGGGACAAGCGGAATAACCTTTTATAAAGTACCCCCCAATGCCTCCTGTCCTACCGGAAAAACGTCCCGGTTATTTTCTCTTATTGTAGATGAGGCAAAGATAAACGGGTATAAAAAGGTGCTTTTAAATGCTACGGATATGGGCAAGCCGTTATATGCCAGATTTGGTTTTCAGGACACGGCCGGAGATATGTTCTACTATATAAAATAGTAACCAATGCATACTACGTTAAATATAAAGTAATCCGGCAGAAAGAATCAAAAAAGCATATGGTTGAAAATATTAAGTAATCCAGCAAAAGAATCTAAAATTGATTGGTTGGTAATATAGAGTAATCCAGCAGAAAGAATCAAAAAATAATTGCTTGTAAATATAAAGTAATCAGGTAGATGGTAATATAAATAATTTATATAAAACCATATAAATAATCTACTTGAAAGTTGTTGACAACTATCCTGGAATATGTTATAGTTATATAGCTTGTGAATCAATCATGCGTTTTGTATGATTTGGCGATAACAACAAAGCAGAGTATCCACTCTCACCTCAGCACAATCCGTGTGACTTGGGTTTATAATTTCGGTAAAGATCAGCTTTGGCTGTATCTCAGAATACTTATTGGAACAGAATTCAATGAGGAATTTAACGAATTTGGAACGTGGATAGTCTTTGCTATCCGCTTTTTTAATGTCTAAATAACACGATAATGTAATATTCAACCTATGGAGGTGCAGTACTATTAGTGAATTAATGATCAATGAGCAAATCAGAGACAAAGAGGTCCGTTTAATTGGAGAAGAAGGCGAGCAGTTAGGTATTTTGCCGCTTAAAGAAGCTATGAGACTTGCAAAGGAAGCCAATCTTGATTTGGTTAAGATTGCTCCTACCGCGAAACCGCCTGTATGTAAGATTATCGATTACGGTAAATACAGATACGAATTAGCAAGAAAAGATAAAGAAGCGAAGAAAAAGCAGAAAATAACTGAGGTTAAAGAGATTCGTTTATCACCCAATATCGATGAGAATGATCTTAATACCAAGGCAAGTCAGGCAAGAAAGTTTATCACAAAAGGTGATAAGGTAAAAGTAGCACTTCGTTTCCGCGGCAGGGAAATGGCTCATATATCATCCGGCAAACAGATTCTGGATAATTTCTATTCAAAGCTTGAGGATGTTGCAGTTGTTGAGAAACCTGCAAAGTTAGAGGGCAGAAGCATGATTCTGTTTTTGACTGAGAAGCGTTAATTACACTTTGTAAATATCCGGGACACTTAATTTTAATATAGAGGGTAACCGAAGCTTCGGCTTCGGTTATTCAGTGAAAACCCGAGGGGATTTTGCTAAGTGAATAATAATAAAATAAGACAATTGGACAACCCGTGAGGGCTGGACTGATTGTATCATGATTAAGGAGGAAATATCATGCCTAAAATTAAAACAAACAGATCAGCAGCAAAGCGTTTCAAGAAAACAGGTACAGGACAGTTAAAGAGAATGAAGGCTTACAAGAGCCATATCTTAACAAAGAAGAGCACTAAGAGAAAGAGAAATCTTAGAAAAGCTACTTTAGTAGATTCAACAAAAGTAAAGAATATGAAGAAGATTATGCCATATCTATAAGATATAGGTGATAAGGAGGGAAATAGAACATGGCTAGAAT
>JAEZSL010000398.1 GCA_023443925.1 Bacillota bacterium
TGCCTTAATGAGAAAAATTATTGACAAATCAATGTATTGAATAATTAATTCCGGAATGCTAGAATCTTACCTATAGAAATTGCATTAAATGCAATTGAACTCTCAGACAGAGACGTCATTACTTTTAGTAGTGGCGTTTTTTTTGTAGCTGGTTAATTTAAGGTATCAAAGCAATGAAGGAGGAATTGATTATGAGACAGGTTGCAATTTATGGTAAGGGCGGAATCGGGAAATCCACTACAACACAGAATTTAACCGCCGGATTAGGTGAAATGGGCAAGAAAATCATGATCGTCGGTTGTGATCCCAAAGCAGATTCTACAAGACTTATTCTTGGCGGCTTAGCGCAGAAGACCGTACTTGATACACTTCGGGAAGAAGGAGAAGATATCGATCTTGAGTTTATTATGAAAAACGGTTTTGCCGATATCCGGTGCGTAGAATCCGGCGGCCCGGAACCCGGTGTCGGATGTGCCGGGCGTGGTATCATCACTTCGATTAATCTTTTAGAGCAGTTGGGAGCCTATACGGATGATCTGGATTATGTGTTCTACGATGTATTAGGCGATGTTGTCTGCGGCGGATTTGCAATGCCCATCAGAGAAGGCAAAGCCCAGGAGATCTATATTGTTGCTTCCGGGGAAATGATGGCACTCTATGCTGCCAACAATATTTCCAAAGGTATACAAAAATATGCCAACACCGGCGGTGTAAGACTTGGCGGCATTATCTGCAACTCCAGAAAGGTAGATGGGGAAGCGGAACTGGTTTCTGCTTTTGCAAAGGAATTAGGTTCCCAGATGATTCACTTCGTACCAAGAGACAATATGGTACAAAGGGCTGAGATTAATAAAAAGACCGTAATTGACTTTGACGCTTCCGCAGACCAGGCTGATGAATACCGCGCACTTGCCAATAAGATTAACGGAAATGATATGTTTGTAATACCCAAACCGATGAAACAGGAAAGACTGGAAGAATTATTAATGGAACATGGATTAATGGATATTTAGAACCAGGGTTATAAAAAATGCAATGGGAGCGAAGGAGGCCAGATTTATGTTATTAGTGAGAGCAATTATAAGACCGGAAAAAGTCGGCATCGTATTATCGGAATTATTATCGGCAGGATTTCCTGCAGTAACAAAAATGGATGTATTCGGACGCGGAAAGCAAAAAGGTGTAAAAGTCGGCGAAGTATTTTATGATGAGATTCCAAAGGAAATGTTATTAATTGTAGTGGAAGACGCAGATAAAGAGGATGTGGTAAAAATCATCCTGAAATATGCCAGAACCGGAGAAAACGGACATTTCGGTGACGGCAGAATATTTGTTAGTCCGGTGGAAGAGGCTTATACCATCAGTACAAAAACAAAAGGCTTATAGAGCATCCAGACCTAATGTGAAAGAAAGTATAAAAGAAAGGGCTGCCACTTATTGAATCTTCCATGCTTTATTATGTGGCAGTGCATCAGGTATCAATATGAAAGAAGTAATGGCGATAGTAAGACAGAATAAAGTCAATGTTACCAAGGAAGCCCTGGCAGAAGCAGGAGTACCGGCATTTACCTGCAGAAGAGTACTGGGCAGGGGAAAAAAATTAATTGATATGACTTTACTGCGCTCCATAGTAGATGCGGGAGAAGTACCGGAAACCCCTACCGGGGAATATTTATCGGAGATGAACCGGTTAATACCGAAAAGGGTTTTTACCATGATCGTGGATGATAGTGACGTGGATAAAGCAATACAGGCAATTATGGACATCAATTCCACCGGTAATCCCGGTGACGGGAAAATATTTGTTCTTCCCATCAATGAAAGTTACAGGGTGCGCAACGGAGAGACCACGATGGAAGCTTATTAGCAGGAGGAGGATCAGCATGAGTGTAATGGAAAAAGTTCTTGACCAATATAGCTCAAGAGTATATAAAAACCGCAAAGAGCATATGGTCGCCGTTGATTTGGACGGTAAGAATGAGATAGCGGCTAATGTCCGTACCATACCTGGTATCATAACACAAAGAGGCTGTTGTTATGCAGGATGTAAAGGCGTTGTACTTGGGCCGATTAAAGATGCATTTATCATCACCCACGGGCCCATCGGCTGTGCTTTCTATTCCTGGGGCACCAGAAGGCATAAAGGAAAGAAAAAAGAAGGCGAAGAAAACTATCTGCAGTATTGCTTTTCCACGGATATGCAGGAGCCGGATATCGTATTTGGCGGTGAGAAAAAACTAAAGAAGGCCATCGAGGAGGCCATGGATTTATTCCAGCCTTCAACCATTATGATTTGTTCCACCTGTCCGGTGGGCCTCATCGGTGATGATATCCATGCCGTGGCAAAATGGGCCGAACAGGAGTATAGCATCAAATGTATCGCTTTCAGCTGCGAAGGATATAAAGGTGTAAGCCAGTCCGCCGGCCATCATATCGCCAATAATCAGCTGGTCAGATATGTAATCGGAGAAGGCGACAGGGAAATTAAGAATAAATTCTCAATTAATATTTTAGGGGAATATAATATCGGCGGGGATGGCTGGGAAACAGAGCGTATCTTAAAGCGTATCGGATATGAAGTTGTATCCACCTTTACCGGCGACAGCAGTATGGAGGATTTGAAAAATGCCCATCAGGCCAATTTAAGTCTGGTACAGTGCCACCGGTCCATTAATTACATCGCGGAATTAATCGAATCTAAATACGGTATTCCCTGGATGAAGATCAACTTTGTAGGGGTAGAAGGTACCATAGAATCCTTGCGGAATATAGCAAAATATTTTAATGATCCTGAACTTTCCGAAAGAACGGAAGCGGTCATTGCCGATGAACTGGATTTAATTGAAGAAGATATGGCCTACTATAAATCAAAACTTAAGGGGAAAACCGCAGCCATCTACGTAGGAGGTTCCAGGGCCCATCACTACCAGTTCTTACTGGATGACCTGGGAGTGCACACGATTTTGGCCGGTTATGAATTCGGACATCGGGAAGAGTATGAAGGAAGGGAAGTAATACCTTTTGTAAAGCCGGATGCGGACAGCAAAAATATTGAATCCATCACCGTTTCCCCGGATCCGGAAAAATTCCATGTATACTTATCCGAAGAAGATGTCAGCCGTTTAAAAGAAGAAAAACTTTTGGATTATTACGGCGGTATGGTTAAGGATATGAGAGATGGAACCTATATGGTGGACGATTTAAATCATTTTGAAACAGAAGAGTTCTTAAAATTACTAAAACCTGATATTTTCTTTTCCGGTATTAAGGATAAATACATTGCGCAAAAAGGCGGGACCTTATCCAGACAGCTTCATTCCTATGATTACAGCGGGCCTTATTCCGGTTTCCGGGGAGCGGTAAATTTTGCAAGAGACATAACCATGGGTATCTATACACCGGCCTGGAGTTACGTAAAGACACCCTGGAAGACTGCTCCGATCCTGGAAGGTACATTAGGGGGTGATAAAGCATGCTAGATTATACGAAGAAAGATACTTATGAAAGAAGTGCCTTAAGAGTCAACCCGGCTAAAACCTGCCAACCGGTAGGAGCCATGTATGCGGCACTGGGGGTACACCAATGTATGCCTCACAGCCACGGTTCCCAGGGATGCTGTGCTTTTCACAGAATGTATCTGACCAGACATTTTAAAGATCCGGCTATGGCCTCTTCCAGTTCGTTTACGGAAGGAGCGTCCGTATTTGGAGGCGGCAGTAACTTAAAGACAGCGGCTAAAAATATATTTGATATTTATAATCCGACTATCATAGCAGTGCATACTACCTGTCTTTCCGAAACCATCGGAGATGACTTAAATGCTTTAATCCAGGGAATTGATATACCGGAAGGCAAGTATATGGTTCATACCAACACACCAAGTTATAAGGGTTCCCATATAACCGGCTTTTCAAATATGGTTGCCAGTTTCATAAATTACCTGTCCGTAACTTCCGGTAAGAAAAATGGTAAACTGGCTCTGCTGCCCGGTTTTGTTAATCCCGGTGATATGCGGGAAATGAAGCGCCTGGCAGAAGCTATGGGTATCTCTTATACCATGCTTCCCGATACCAGCGGCGTCATGGACAGTCCTATGACCGGCAAGTATGAAATGTATCCCAAAGGAGGAACCACGGTGGCGGAAATCATCAGCCTTGGGGATTCGGAATTTACCCTGGCTGTCGGTAAATTTGCCAGTGAAGCAGGAGCCGAAGCCCTGGATAAAAAATGCCATGTACCCTTTAAGACCATAACAATGCCCATCGGAATCGGCAATACAGATAAATATATCATGGAACTCCAGAGCTTTTCCAAAGAGGAAGTGCCTTACAGCCTTGAGGAAGAAAGAGGCCAGCTGGTAGATATACTAATTGATATTCATCCATATACTTATAATAAGAAGGTTGCCATTTTCGGTGATCCGGACACCGTGCTGGGTATAACGGAATTTGTTTTAGAAATGGGAATGATTCCGAAATATGTGGTAACCGGTACACCCGGCGAAGCTTTTGTGACAGCCGCCGGGGCCTTATTCACCAAATTCGGAATGGAAGGTTGTACTGCCAAAGCCTCCGGTGACCTGTTCGAATTGCACCAGTGGATTAAAGAAGAAGGCGTAGACCTGTTAATCGGCGGTACCCACGGTAAATACATTGCCAGAGCAGAAGATATTCCTTTTGTAAGAGCCGGCTTCCCCATTATCGACCGGTATATTCATTCTTATCTGCCTCTGGTAGGTTATCGAGGCGGCATGAGACTGGCGGAATTAATTACCAACGCACTGATGGACAGACAGGACAGAGACAGTACGGAAGAAGATTTTGAAATGGTTATGTAGTCTGAAATAAAGGATATTTCACACCTTGATTTGAGGCAGTAAACCATCTGCCAGCAGATGGTTTATGCCATGGGAGCTAGTATTTAATATGAAACAATAATTCTCGCAGGAAGACAAATAAGTCATTTTGCGGGAATTATGTGTTTTTATGAGCTGATCTAAATTAATTAAGCCCGGGCTTGCTATGTCGGTGATTGTTACAGGATAAGACACCAGTAAAAATCATTACCAATAATTTAACATCACCATTAAAAGGCTTCAGTTAAAATATGATGAAAGGAAATGTATCTTATGGCAAATGTAAGTGTACTGGACGAAAGAAAAGATTTTATATTGCATAAACAGGAAGGCTGCACCGGCAGTGGAATGAAATGTGATGCAAATAGTGTGTCCGGTTCTGTCAGTCAAAGGGCTTGTGTATATTGCGGAGCCAGAGTTGTATTAAATCCCATCACAGATGCATTTCACATCGTGCATGGCCCCATCGGATGTGCCAGTTACACCTGGGACATCCGAGGAAGTTTATCCAGTGGGGAAGATTTATACCGCAACAGTTTTTCGACAGATTTAAGAGAGCAGGATGTTATTTTCGGCGGTGAAAAAAGACTGACATCAGCCATTGAAGAAATTGCCCAAAAGCATCACCCAAAACT
Organism: Bacillota bacterium; assembly: GCA_023443925.1. Next base: position 5,491 of record JAEZSL010000398.1, read on the forward strand.
GATTTTTGTTTATGCTACCTGTATTGTAGGGGTAATTGGCGACGATGTGGATGCAGTCTGTAAGACTATGTCAAAAAAATATAACATACGGGTTATACCAGTAAAATCCCCCGGATTTTCCGGTAATAAATCAGTGGGTTATAAAATGGCCTGCAATGCCATTATGGAATTAATCCCGAAACATACCTCCGTACAGAAAAAAGGAGTAAATATACTGGGAGACTTTAATCTTGCAGGCGAAATGTGGATTATAAAAGACTATCTAAAGAAAATAGGAATTCCGGTAATATCAACTTTTACCGGTGATTCCAGTTATGAGTCCCTGATAAAGTCCACAGAGGCTGAATTAAATATTGTACAGTGTGCCGGTTCCAGTACCTATCTGGCCAGCCGGATGGAGGAGGAACTGGAAATTCCTTATATTAAGGTAAGTTTCTTTGGTATTGAGGACACTACAAATTCTTTAATCCGGATTGCAGAGGCCCTAAAGGATGATAAGGCAAAACAAAAAGCGGTTGATTTTACTACGGAGGAAACAAGAAAGCTTGAGGATTTCCTTAATAAGTACCGAAAAAATCTGAAAGGGAAAAAAGCAGCCATCTATGTGGGCGGAGGGTTCAAAGCGATTTCCCTGATCCGCCAGTTCGACTCCATGGGAATGGAAACTGTGGTAGTCGGCACCCAGACAGGTAAAAAAGATGATTATGAAATTATCGAATCACTGGTTAGTAAAGATACCGTAATACTGGATGATACCAATCCTGCTGAACTGGAGAGATTCATGAAAGAGAAAGGAGCCGATCTCTTAGTGGGCGGGGTCAAAGAACGGCCCCTGGCCTATAAGCTTGGTATTGCCTTCTGTGACCACAATCATGAAAGAAAACATCCTTTATGCGGATTTGACGGTGTTGTTAATTTTACTAAGGAAATAAACTTAAGCATAAACAATCCGGTATGGAAGTATTTGAGAGAAGAAATATAAAATGGCAGACGGACGGAATTGTCAAATAGAGATTTAGCATATCAGGACAGTCTTTGATAATGCAGAAAAGAGGTTGGTATGAGAGGGACATTAGTGAATTTAAACGTGAATCCTTGTAAGATGTGTATGCCCATGGGTGCAGTGACTGCATTTTACGGTATAAAGAAATGCATGTCCATTCTGCATGGATCACAGGGCTGCAGTACCTATATCAGAAGACATATGGCCACCCATTATAATGAGCCGGTAGATATCGCTTCCTCTTCCCTGACAGAAGAAGGAACCGTCTACGGAGGTGAGCAAAATTTGATAAAAGGCCTGAAGAATCTCATAAAAATCTATGAACCGGAAGTCATTGCCGTGGAAACCACCTGTCTGGCAGAGACCATTGGCGAAGATATTGTGCGTATCATAGATAAATTCTACAGAGAAAATCCGGAATACAAAGATATCACCATTATACCGGTACCTTCTGCCGGTTATGCCGGTACTCAGTTTGAAGGATTTATGAAGGCTTTGTACCAGCTGGTGAAAACCGTTGACATGGACACGAAAAAGCACGAAAAGGTCAATATCGTTACCAGTCTTCTTTCTCCTGCTGATACCAGGTATTTAAAAGATCTATTGGAAAGCTATTCCATTGACTATATATTACTGCCGGATTTGTCGGATAATCTGGACGGAGCCTACAAACCTGATTATGAAAAATTGCCTTCAAATGGCACAGATATTGCCGACATCAAAAAAATGGCCGGTGCCCGTATGACCATAGAGCTATCCGGGTTTACCAAAGAGAATCCATCGGTAGCGGAATATCTGTACGAAACCTACGGAGTGCCTTATGAAAAATGCAATTTGCCGGTAAGTTTGAGGGATAATGATGTATTTGTAAAACTTCTGTCTGAAATATCCGGTCAAAAAATTCCTGATAGACTAAAGCAACAGAGAGGTCGTTTTCTGGACGCCATGGTGGATGCTCACAAATATAACGGAGAAGCCAGAGCAGCGGTGTACGGCGAACCGGATTTTGTATTCAGTACGGTAAGGCTGTGTGCGGAAAACGGAATTATGCCTCTGATAGCAGCCACCGGTTCGAAATCTCCCGGTTTAAAATCCTTACTGGAAGTCGAGATAAAACCGATAGCAGACAGTTACTTTATAGAAGATTTCAAGATTCTGGACGATGTAGACTTCCAGACCATAGAGGAGCTTTCCGTGGAACTGGGTGTAAATATACTGATCGGCAATTCGGATGGCAGAAGGATAGCAGAAAAATTAGGAATAGACCTGGTAAGGCGCAGTTTCCCCATTCATGACCGGGTCGGAGGCCAAAGGCTTCGTACCTTGGGCTATGATGGTGCTTTATGTTTTCTGGATGAGATCTCCAATGCAGTTCTGGCCAGAAAAGAAACCACCTTCCGTGAAAAGCTGTACGATAAATACTATAAAGAAGAAATGACCATGGAAGAACCGCTACAGGCAAACAGCAAGGTCATAGAACTGGAAGTATATAGAAACGAATTAAAGTCCGGCTGCAAAACCATAGAAGAAAAAACAGCAACTCATCCCTGTTACAGCTGCGGTGCTCATGATTATGCACGAATGCATCTGCCCGTAGCTCCAAAGTGCAATATCAGCTGTAATTACTGTGTCAGAAAATTTGACTGTCCCAATGAAAGCAGACCGGGAGTTACGACCAATATTCTGAAACCGGAAGAAGCCCTCCGTAAATACCTGGAAGTGAAAAAAAGAGTGCCCAACCTGTCGGTGGTGGGAATCGCAGGACCGGGGGATGCTCTTGCAAACTTTGAAGAGACAAAGAAAACCCTGGAATTAATTAGAGAGCAGGACCGCGAGGTTACTTTCTGCCTGTCCACCAACGGACTTTTGCTGCCTCAGTACGCAGAGGAATTAATTCATCTGGGAGTCTCTCATGTTACCGTAAC
>JAEZSL010000063.1 GCA_023443925.1 Bacillota bacterium
TATTTTATTAAAGTATTGTAGGAGGTACATATATGAAAAGCACAGGAATAGTAAGAAAATTGGATGAATTGGGAAGAATCACTCTCCCTATTGAGCTAAGAAGGACTTTAGGCGTAAGCGAAAGAGACCCTCTTGAAATTTTTGTTGATGAGGACAGAATCATATTAAAAAAATATGAGCCTACCGATATCTTCAACGGTTCAAAAGATAATCTGTATGATTATTGTGGTAAGAAGATTTCAAAAGAATCTATCTTAGAACTTGCTAAATTAGCAGGTATAATTGAATAACATAAGCTCAAAGGAAAGAACCTGTCCAAAGGACAGGCTCTTTTGCTTTTATAGGCTCCGGGTGCCACCCCCTTTGCCGCTCATACCCCTGTTAAACATTTTAACCTTATAATAAGCATTATTCTTTCATTTCCAACAGCATCTGGTATATATCCCGTTTGGATACGCCCCTGTCGGCAGATACCGCTTTCATGGCTTCCTTTTTATCCATACCTTTTCCCAGATATACTTCCATGTGTTCCAAAACCGATAAGGACATCCACTGTTCCCGGCCTTCCTGTTCGATTACCTCATATGATTTTCCTTCAATTACAATCACACATTCACCTTTTGGTTCCTGTTGGCTGTAATAGGTGATGGCCTCTGAGAAGGTAGTCCGGAAAGCGGTTTCATATTTTTTGGTCAATTCCCTGACTAAGGTGATCTTTCTCTCTCCCAGTACCTCTTCCAATTCCTTTAAAGTCTTTACCAGCCGGTGCGGAGCTTCATATATAAGGATGGTTCTGGTTTCATTCTGTAATTCTTTTAATATAATCTGCTTTTCTTTCTTATCCGATGGCAGAAAAGCTTCAAAAACAAAGCGCCTGGTCGATAAACCGGATAAAGTAAGGGCAGTGATACAGGCTGCCGGCCCGGGAAGGGAGGTGACCTCAATACCTGCCTCATAAGCCATTTTAACCAGTTCTTCCCCCGGATCGGAGATACCCGGTGTTCCAGCATCGGTAATCAGCGCAATATTCAATCCGGCTTTCAGCTGTTCTATGAGATATCTTCCCTTATCAATTTTATTAAATTCATGATAGCTGGTCATGGGTGTATTAATTTCAAAGTGATTCAATAACTTAATGCTGTGTCTGGTATCCTCAGCGGCAATCAGATCCGCTTCCTTTAAGGTCCTGATTACCCGGAATGTAATATCCTCAAGATTGCCGATGGGAGTAGCACATAAAAATAATTTCCCTTCCATATATATAACTGCCTCATTTCTTTTTGTAGTCCGGCTGTCCATGTTATATTAGTAGCCGTATATATCATATATTTCATCCGTATAAACATTTGGTTCCTTATATACAACTAAAGGGGCTTCCACTTTGATCATGGAGCCGCCGCCCTTGATACTTTCAATTAATACCATGTTAGGTTCTTTATCCTGAAAAGGGTGGACAAATTTCATCCGCTTCGGTTCCAGCTTATATGCCGACAGGGTATTTATAATCTCTACCAGGCGGAAGGGCCGGTGCACCATATAAAACCGTCCGCCCGGTCTTAAAACCCTGGCTGCTTCCCGTATAACGTCCTCCAGGGTGCACAGAATTTCATGCCGGGCTATGGCCTTTGGCAGTTCCGGATTCGTAATACCGTGGTTATCATTCATATAAGGAGGATTGCTGGTTACCACATCAAACGAGGCAGCGCCAAAGATTTTAGAAGCCTCCTTAATATCCCCGGTTACAATATTAATTTTATCCAAAAGCCGGTTCAGAGCAACGCTTCTTCCGGCCATATCCGCGCTTTCCTCCTGGATTTCCAGTCCCGTAAAGTGGTTCCCTTCCGTTTTTGCCTCTAATAATATAGGGATAATGCCAGTCCCGGTTCCCAGATCCAGTACATTTTCTCCCGGTTTCACCTTTGCAAAACCGGACAGGAGAACCGCGTCCATACCAAAACAGAACTTTTTCACATTCTGAATAATCTGATATCCGTTTCTATGAAGTTCATCGATTCTCTCGTCAGGTTGTAATTTCACTTCTGAATTCAATTTATATCCTCGCTATTCTAAAATAGGGCTGTTTCAAAACTCACAGATTTATCAAAAGCAACCTGAAGTTTGCAACAGCCCATAGTGTTTATCCCAGTTTTCTATTCGTCATCCAGATGGGATTTTCCTTCTTTCATTTCAAGCATTTCCAGAGCCCTTAATTCTTCATCAATGGCAATTTTTTCTTTTCGTTTCCTTGGTTTAAACTTTAAGTCGGTGGTTTTATATTCCCGGACTTCCTTTTCATCATTTTCCAGGGTTACGATTACCTTTACCAGCTGTTTTAATACGGTAACACTCTGAACTTCACCTTTTAAACCGTCATTGGTGGTTACAAAGTCTCCTACATTCGGCAGCTTGCTGTTTAATTCCTCGTAAGCTTCCTCTTCATTCTTAAGACAGCACATTAAACGTCCGCAGACACCGGAAATTTTGGTGGGGTTTAAGGACAGATTCTGTTCCTTTGCCATTTTTATGGAAACGGGAGCAAATTCGGATAAATGTGTACTGCAGCACAGCGGCCTGCCGCAGATGCCGATACCGCCCACTACTTTTGTTTCGTCCCTGACACCGATCTGCCTGAGTTCGATACGGGTTTTAAATACGCTGGCCAAATCCTTTACCAGCTCCCTGAAATCGATTCTTCCGTCTGCCGTAAAATAAAACAGCACCTTATTATTATCAAAGGTATACTCGGAATCAATTAATTTCATTTCCAGACCGTGTTTACGAATCTTTTCAAGGCATATATTAAATGCTTCTTTTTCTTTAACCTTATTCC
>JAEZSL010000074.1 GCA_023443925.1 Bacillota bacterium
CTGTACCCCAAAGCAGATATACCGAATTGAAAAAGGTATTTCTGAACCCTCCATATATATATTACATCAATTATCCAAAAAATTTAATCTGGATTTAAATGAATATTATATAATGCATTTTACGACAAACACAATATCAGGTCTCATAGGAATTAATTCTATTAGCTCTAATTTGTGGCGATATGAACCTCTTAAGATCTTTAATCGAGAACTACGAAAACCATAAAGATTTTAAGAAAGGCGGGAATCTTCAGCACATTTATTATGGTAAAGCATTATGCTCCGCTCTGTTGGATAATAATTACAATATGTCCCTGGAATACTGTTATAAAGGTATACTAAAAGAATATCCTTCATTTACTATAGATAATATATCAGATAATATATATTCAAATGTCGGGATTACTAAAATATCAAATAATACAACAGAATTAACGGAATTAGAAAGCTTAATGAGAGCCGATTTTTCCAAATTACTGACATGAGTCAATAATACTAATTTAGTATACTAAAGGTGATACTTATGGAATATGAACATTTTGGTTTTTTACTACAGGAACTAAGAAAAAAATATAGCATGTCCAGGGATAAGCTTGCTCAAAATATCTGTACCCCAAAGCAGATATACCGAATTGAAAAAGGTATTTCTGAACCCTCCGTATATATCTTACATCAACTATCAATTAAATTTAATCTGGATTTAAATGAATATTATAAGGTGCATTTTAGCACTAATACAATAACCGGTCTGGAAGGAATTAATTCGATTAATTCTGCTATAGAACAAAGAGATTATCAATTATTAAAATCACTTATCAAGATATATGACGATCTTGAAGATTTTAAAAAAGGGGAAAATCTTCAGCATATCTATTATGGCAAAGCACTTTGTTCGGCCTTACTAGAAAATGATTACACAGCCTCTCTTAAATATTGCTATAAAGGCATCCGAATCGAATGTCCTGCTTTTAATATTGACCGTATTTCAAATAACATGTTTTCTAACGTTGGTATAACGCTTGTACATTGTTTAAGTCTGAATTTATTTGCGATGAATCAATACATGTATGGTATGAAAGTCCTGACCGGTCTTCTCAAGGTTTTAGAAACTTACATTTTAGATTCCCCTTATCCGATGTATCAAGCCACCCAATTTTCAAAGAAACTATACCAGCTGACATTATATAACATAGGCGTAAACTTATTTGATCACGGTGAGATTGATAAAGCTCAGTATTACATTGATAAAGGAATGGAATATTTCTTAAAAGAATACAATTTGCGGCATCTGCCAAATCTTCTCTATATGAAATTTAAAATACTTTATAGCAAACAAAAATATAAGGAAGCACAGGGTTATTATAACTATGCTTATTCTCTTTATAAACTTACGGATAAAAAAGATATTATTACAAATTTAGATAATACAGCCAGAATAAGTTTTCCAGAAATGTTCAATTAGCAATTCTAAGGATTTGGGGCCAAGCAGGAATAGCCTATAAAATCATTCTTTAATAGCAAATAAATCAATTATATTTCATCATATCTCCAATACGTATCACCGCTTAGGTTAAAATATATAACCCAAGCGGTTTCTACTAGATGTAGGGGGGGCTAAATCTAGCAAATATTTTACATATTCAATTTACCATTTTTTTACACCCATGTAAATGGACATCTATGTCCATTTAAAAATTCCATAAAATGTTTATAATATATATAGTAACCCCATAATTTTACACTAAGGATTGTAAAGGTGAATATGAAATATAAACATTTTGGAAATTTGCTTCAGGAATTAAGATTAAAATATAATATGTCCAGAGAGATGCTTGCTCAAAATATCTGTACATCAAAACAGATTTATCGAATTGAGATGGGATACTCTGAACCTTCCATCTACTTATTGCATCAGCTGTCGATTAAGTTTAATTTAGATTTAAATGAATATTATAAGATGTATTTTACCAGTAATACAATTGTAGGATTGGATGGCATTAATGCAATTAATGCTGCAATAGAAACACATAATAACACATTATTAAAATCTGAAATCGATAAATATGAAAAGTTGGAGGACTTTAAACATGGGGAAAACCTTCAGCATATCTACTATGGCAAAGCACTTTGCTCTGCCCTCTTAGATGGTGATTATAATACTTCCTTAGAATATTGTTATAAAGGCCTTGAAATAGAATGCCCTGACTTTAATATTGATAACATTTCTGAAACTATGTATTCAAATATTGGCATATGTATTCTTAGTTGTATAAGCCAAAATCTCTTTTCCTTAGACCAGTATAACGCTGGTATAAAAGTAATTACCGGAATCCTTACATTATTTGAGACTTTTATAATCGATTCACCTTACCCAATGTTTCAGGCCACTCAATTTTCACAAAAAATGTATCAAATAGTGTTATATAATATGGGTGTTCATTTATTTGATCATGGTGAGTTAGAGGAATCACTTTTATATATTGAAAAAGGTATCTCATACTCTTTAAAGATTTTTAATATGCGGAAGCTTCCTGACTTAATCTTTATGAAATTTAGAATCCTATATTCATTAAAAGAATATGAGGAAGCCAAAGAATACTATAATCACACTCTTTATCTTTATAAAATAACCGAGAATGATACTGCTTTCGCTGAATTAGAAAGCTCATCCAAAGCAGAATATCCAGAATTATTTAAGGTAGAGCATACATAAGTAAGTTATATTTAACTCTCTTTTCTTCAAAAGTGAATTAAGTTCCATTAAGTATTTTATGCTGCCCTATCTTGTGTACCAATAACTGCACATATACTTTTTCAAAGTTAGTGTAAAATTTTAGTTGGCACAATAATTAGATATTTTAGTTATGTAAACCAAAAAGGAAGTAGAGATTAAAATCCCTACTTCCCAAACATACAGTTTTTCTTTATGATATTAATTGTCGAGAA
>JAEZSL010000078.1 GCA_023443925.1 Bacillota bacterium
TTCTCGACAATTAATATCATAAAGAAAAACTGTATGTTTGGGAAGTAGGGATTTTAATCTCTACTTCCTTTTTGGTTTACATAACTAAAATATCTAATTATTGTGCCAACTAAAATTTTACACTAACCCTGAAATCAGGAAAAAATAAATGTCATGAAATCAAGAAAAATTAATGTCATGAAATCAAGAAAAATAAATGTTATGAAATCAGGAAAAATTAAATGTAATGAAGTCAACAAAGATCAAATGTCATGAAAAGGAGAAAATTTAATTTCACGATATGAAGAAAAATTAATATCATGAAATCAAGTAAATTACATATTAAACAGCAGAATAGTAGTTGAAGAATGAACTCAAATGTGAGTTGAATAAGTGCAAATGACAGATTATTGAATTCGGATAAGAAATATATATAATAGAATCAACGGCCGCTAAAAAAGGAAATTGATATGGAGGAATTGATAATGACAATTGGTAAAAATATAAAGGTACTCCGCGAAGGTATGGGTATGACACAGGAACAAATGGCTGCGAAGCTAAATATTTCTTATCAGGCGATAAGCAAATGGGAAAATTCACAAAGTGTTCCGGATACAATGTTATTACCTGCAATCGCAAAGATATGCGGTGTAACAATTGATGAGCTATTTCTGGAAAATCCGGAATGTTATGATAATTTAGCGGGAAAACTTGCAGCAATTTTTGAAGATACAAAAAAGAAAGAAGATTTTCAATTAGCAGAACTTGCATATAATCGTTTATTTGCTGAGGGTAAGTATAATGCGAAGGATTTGATGGTATATGGCTATATTAACTGGTATTATGCATGGACTAGTTTTCATATTGCAGAAGATTATTTTAACAAAGCTATGGATATGGCAAAAAGTGAAAAGGACCGTATTTTCCGGGATGCTTTATCTTGGAAAATATGTCTGAAAGAAGATATGAGACAGATTCAGCCTATGATTAATGAGCTAAAAGAAAAATACGAAGAGAAACCGGATAGCAAGGTCTTTCGTAATGCATTAATTACGGCGTATTCATGCGCAAAGCAGTATGATGAGGCTGAGCACCTGATAGATAAGGCAATAGCGAAAGGACAGAAAGAGTGGTTCTTATATCAAAATAAGGGTGATATTCTTCAATCCCGGAATCAATTAAATGAAGCATTGGCATGTTTTGAAAAAGCGTGGGAAATAGATAGTGAAACTTATTGCGATACATTATACTCTTTTATATGCATTTATAAACAACTGGGTAATAAAGAAAAAGCCATCGAATATTGCAAAAAGTGGATCTCCTGGTATGAAGAACGCGGAGCAATAATTGAAAAAAGGACACCGGAGCGTGAGCTGGAGAAATTGCAAAAGGAATGAAATTAATAATGAGAGTTAGAAAGGAGAATTATGGAATTACCAATCAAAGCATTTTGTCTTAATGGGTATGACGAGAAAATTGAATTAACGATAACGGAAGTTTTTGGTTTTCCGGATAGTACAAGTTATGAAGGCGGATACGATATAAAAGGTATTCTTGATATTGAGATTGGCTGTTATAAAGTTCATTGCACGGATTTTTATTTAGCAACCGGCATTCTTTACCGATTATTAGAGGGTTTAGAGGATTGTTATAAAACATTAAATGGAAAAGCTTACTATAAGCATACTCTTGAACAAGATTTAGAATTTACACTGGAAATGACTCATTCAGGCCATGCTTGTGTCACAGGTAAATTTCGTGAAAATCCGGCTGTGGATACTGAACTTATATTTGAAATGGAAACAGATCAGACTTGCATAAAATCGGTTATTGATGAAATAAAGAAGGTCATGGCTATATTCGGTGGTTATAAAGGCTTTAAATAAACCCTGCTCAGACTCTTTTTCGAAAAGTATTCGGCGTATATCCGGTATATTTTTTAAATTGATTCGAAAAGAAAAAGACGTCATTATAGCCAAGGTAAGCTGCAATTTCATCGATTGAAAGTTTATCATCAATCAATAAGGACTTAGCCGTATTGATTCGATAATCGATCATGTATTGCAGGGGGGACATCCCGGTTCTTTCTTTAAATATTTTTCGGAAGTTTTCATAACCCAAACCAAGTTTATTGATAATCTGTCTGATATTAACACGTTTAAGTGCATATTGATTTAGTAATTCGATGGCTTCATCAATTAATTTGTGTTTCTCTTCCCGTTGTTTCGTATCGTAAGAATGAATGGTGTATAGAAAGTCAAGTGCCCGCGAAAATATATACGGTAAATCAAAATAGGCAGACTTTTGAAGGCTGATTAAGTAGTTCTCACAGATATCCAGCAAACCGATTGTAATACCGGGATGAAGGACATGTGCATTGGGGTTAAACATATTTAGTAAACACAGTTCCCTGTAAATATCCTGATCAATGGATATAAAAAATTCCAGCCACTGTCCGTCATCCTCTACAAGGGTAGAGTGCAGCTCGCCAGGTATTCTTTGAAAGAAACAGCCTTGTTCCAGTTCCGTTATACTGCCGTCCGGAGCAATAAACTGTCCGGAACCGTTGATAAGCAGTACTCCGGTATAACATTCGGATATTACATTTTTATTCGATTCTGTTGAGGATTTTTTATGTATAAAACCACAGGAGAGCATACCTTTTTCATCATTATTACCGATTCTTCTAAATACTGTAGTTGTCTTATAATAATTTTCCGGAATATTCATTTCAATCACCCGCTTCATTTGAAATACCAAAACTAAAATATAAAACAGAAATACCAAAACTAAATACCAAAACTATATATTAAAACTAAAATATCAAAACTAAAATATCAAAACAGAAATACCAAAACACACATAATTTTCACCAATAAATATATACCTTTTAGTGAAAACAAGAAGTATTATAAATACATAATAAAATAAAAGCTCCAAAATATCAATAAATAAATACCAGATCCTACAATTACAACAGTCTGTAAAATGGTAACTATAATAGCTGCTAATTAGGAAATAGAAAATCACTTCCCATCTTCGTATCTCCAGATTTGTTGCAGAACCATATGAGGTTAGGAGTGAGGTACTAATTTAATATGATATAAGAGAACGAATATAAATTTCGTGTAATTGTTATTATCACAAAGGAGGTAACTGATTGCAAAGAAAAATCGTTAATATTATTAATTTTATCCGGGGAGTGGAACCCAGAGATCCGGAATTAGATCTTTTAGAGCCGGTGGTGAATCAGATCAGGCTATTAAAAGAATATGGTTTAAGCGGAACTTTTCTGATTCAATATGACGCAATGCAAAAAGAGGAATTTACGAACCTGCTTAGGAAGGAAATGAGCCTAAAGATTGAAATTGGTGCATGGCTTGAGATCGTTCAGCCACTGGCAGAAAAAGCAGGACTTCCCTGGAGGGGACGTGAAGGCTTTACATGGGATTGGCATGGGCAGGTTGGTTTTTCCGTGGGTTACACTCCAAGAGAAAGAGAAATGTTAGCCGACGTATTTATGGAGGATTTTAAAACTACCTTTGGAGAGTATCCTTCTTCGGTTGGATCATGGCTTATAGATGCACATACCTTGTCCTATCTTACTGATAAATACGGAATCGTCGCATCCTGCAACTGTAAAGACCAGTGGGGGACGGATGGATATACTCTCTGGGGCGGATACTATGGACAGGCCTATTATCCAAGCAGAAAGAATGTGTTTACACCGGCGAGGGATAGTAAAACTGGGATTCCGGTGCCTGTTTTCCGTATGTTAGGCAGTGATCCCATCTACCAATATGATGCCGGGCTGAAAAAAGATGACGGATATCTTACATCCGAGGTTCAACCTGTAATCACACTGGAACCAGTCTATCCGGTGGGCGGAGGCTCTCCTTCCTGGACCCGGTGGTATTTTAATGAGAATTTTAATCAGCCCTGCTTATCCTTTGGCTATACACAGGCTGGTCAGGAAAATAGTTTTGGATGGCAAGCCATGAAAGATGGGATAACGTACCAGATTCAGCTTATATCGGAAAAAGCAGGCAGAGGAGAATTAGCTGTTGAAACCTTAAGAGATTCAGGTAAATGGTTTCTGGAGACATATCCGGTAACGCCTTCCTCATCAATTACTGCTCTAACCGATTGGAAAGAGGAAGATCATAAATCCATATGGTACAATAGCAGATTTTATAGAATTAATTTTTACTGGGAGGGAGAAAAATTCTGGATTAGGGATTTGTACCGGTTTGATGAGAATTATACGGAAAGGTACCTTACTACAGTCTGCCGGAATGACGATTTTGTCTACGATAATCTGCCGGTGATGGAGGGTAATCGATGGAGCCGTGGGACAATACGGGCCGGTATCTACCCGGTTAATATAGAGGATGGTGCCACCACATTTTTACGTAATGGTGCTCCTGTTGTTACGGAATTAGATGAGGAAACCCTGATGATTTCATTGGAGCTGGAGCAAGGCGGACAGTTACAAATTAAATGCGGTCCTGCAAAGGTAGAATTATATTTAAATGAAGGAAATGCGGATCATAAACTTGCCCTGAAGTTGTTATGGAGTGAAGAGATTGATATTCCTATAAAAACGGCAGACGAAAGGAAACTTCATTATCAACATAATGGATATGCCTATAGCATAAGCTCTGATTTGGGTACGTTTGATAAAACGCAGAAGTCAAATGAATTACTGATTTGCTCTGAACAAAATAAGATTATATTGAATTTAATTGACTAAATTGGATTATATTATCTAGATTATATCACTGGGAAGAAGAAAGTTTTATGACTTATTAGAAGCTCTCTTTCTGAAGCTTACATATTATACTAAAATCCTCAGAACTCTTGAGAAATCAAGAATTCTGAGGATTTTTTGAATATTGTATGATGGATTTTAAAATAGAAGAAGTAGCGAAGCCTCTATGAAAAAACTAATGTTAAGGTTTGATGAACCAGATCAAATTTTATTATAAAAATGTTTGAGATAGATATGTCATTATGGTATTGATAAAATAAATAAATAAAATTGCAGTGAGTGTCATAGTAAGAAAGTATAGCGGCTCGCAGTTTATTTGCTAACCTTTTGCATTTTATGACAATCATTAGAAAAATGAGGGTAGATAAATGAAATTTTGTATTCTAATGGGAAGCCCAAGATTAAAAGGCAATACTGCCGAATTGCTAAAGCCATTTATTGCTGAACTTGAGTTTAACAATGCAGAGTTTACTTACATTACATTGGCTGATAAAAATATTTTACCATGTAAAGGCTGTTATTTTTGTCAAGATATCAGCAACAGATGCTGTATACACTTATCAAACGCTTACTGCAATGAATGGAGCTAAAATATTTGCACAAAGTCTTTTGATGAGGTGATAGACATATATATTTGAAGAATCAAGACTTTTAAGGAGTTTATTTCAGGATTCAATTGTATGCATGCACAAACTTGACATATGTAAAAGCAGCGCAGAATAGGGGGATAAATGATACAGGTTAGTAAAAACATAAAAATAAAAGATATAGTGAATATCATAAATGAAAAATCACCAAGTGTTTCCGGTATTGTAAATCAGGAGTGCAAAGGGAAATTGTGGGTGGATAACATTCATAAGCCAAGAATTGCAATTGCAGAGTCCTTTGCAACCGGGAGTTTTTATTTTCTAGGAATATATGAAACCAAGGAAGACTTTGCAAATTTAAAAGCTTTTCTTGAAAACGATTTATTCATTTTATTAAAGAAAAATGGATATACTTGTTTTGAATTCTCAATAGAAAGCGAAATCCTTCATAAAAATATATTGGAAATATTTAAAGACAAAGCTATTCAGACAGAAAAAGAGTATTCCTTCAGGATAAATACAATACCGAAAGCAAAACAGAGCATTCCTAATGGATATCAATTAAGAAAAGTCGATAATACTCTCTGGAATAGGCTGTTACAGGGCAAATATCAAAATGAGGAGCTCCTTAAAATACGATTGCTGGAATCTTGGCATTCCTTTGATGAATTTATGAGTAAGAGCGTTGCATATTGTACTATTTTGGATAATAGAATTGTTGCAGTTTTGGTTGGAACCGCTTCCTTTAATAAAGTAATAGTAATCGATATTGAAACAGAAGAAAGACATAGAAGAATGGGATTGGCCTATGGAATGGCAGTAGAATTTATAACTGATTGCCTGAAAACGAAATATATTCCCCAATGGGATTGTGTTGAATCAAATCCAAATTCTTATAATCTGGCGAAGAAATTAGGGTTTGAGAAAATTCGTGAAAACACAGTCTACTGGTTTAATATTTAGTCAGGTACAATGAAATAGTTATTTAATAAGATTACCGGATAAGGTAAAATGTAACCAGATAAATATTTAGTTACCAAATTGTAATAAGAAAATATCGAGGAGTGAACAAATGAATTATGTAGAAGAAATACGGCAGATTGTTGGTCATCGTCCGCTTATATTGGCAGGTTCGGTTACAGTAGTTATTGATGATTCTAATAACATATTACTTCAAAAACGTAAGTCAACTTCGTATGGAATGTGGGGGTTGCCAGGAGGACTAATGGAATTAGGGGAATCTACGGAAGATACTGCCCGTAGAGAAGTTTATGAGGAAACAGGATTAATTATCGGTAAACTTAATCTCATTGATGTATTCTCAGGCAGGGATAATTATTTAAAGATTCCCAATGGAGATGAATGTTACTTGGTTACCGTAGCATATTATACATGGGATGTTACAGGTGAAATAAAAATAGATGAAAAGGAATCACTTGAGTTAAATTTTGTGCCGATTGACAATTTGCCTGATAATATTGTTAAAAGCCACAAAAAGATTATAGATAGATTTATAGAAAATAAGATTTTAAAGTTGACTCCGTTTAACTTATAAAAATTGGTTACTAATCCTTATAAACTTCTGTTAATAAACATCGATTGTAAATAAAGATAGATTGAGCTAAGATTTTCTTAACTCTGAGGTTATAATTAGAATATAAGCATTCCTATAGAACATGAAATTTGACAAATAAAAAAATCTCCCAGTATGATGTATATAAAGTTTGGCGACTTAATACATCAGAAAACAAGGAGATTTTTAGCAAATGAAAAAACAAAACCATTC
>JAEZSL010000114.1 GCA_023443925.1 Bacillota bacterium
AACCTAATAGTAAGGCTTTGTTAATATCGTCTTTTGCTTCCGGCTGTCTTGCGATTGCTTCTGTCGCCTTGGATGTTGCAATACCGATTCCGATTCCTGCTCCTAAGCCCGCCAAAACGGCGATTCCTGCTCCAATTGCGATTAATGCTGTCATAAATACATCTCTCCTATAAAATTATTTTTTTAACCTTCCATCTTTTCCTTCATGAATAATGAAGTTAAAAATACAAATACATAAGCCTGAATAATTCCGTCAAATATATCAAAATAAAAACTGAATGGAATCGGAATTACTGCGGGAGCCACTATCTTAATTAATTCCATTACCACGAATCCCCCCAGTATGTTACCGAAAAGTCGCATACATAAAGAAAGAGGCCTGATAAATATCTCCATTATGTTTATGGGTGCAAGTATAGCCATGGGCTCCGCAAAGCTCTTAATATACTTTTTACCGCCTTTTTTATGAATACCGGAATATTCGATAATTATAATACTCATTAAAGCAAGGCCTGCAGTGACATTCAAATCTTTTGTCGGTGGTGTAAGCCCGACTAATCCCACCAGATTGGCAAGTGCTAAATAAATAAGCACGGTAGACATATATGGTACATACCGCTTACCTTCCTCGCCTAGAATACCGTTAAATATACCTGTAATAAATCCTACAATCGCTTCTACGAAAACCTGCGGACCGGTTGGGACAATCTTTAAGTTACGTACAAAAATCAATGTCAGAATCATAACGAAAGCCATAATACCCCAGGTCACAACAACTGAGTTGGGTATTGGGATTCCGCCGAATATGGGTACGACAAAACTTATCTTACTGTCCAGTTTGGATATCAGCTCTTCTGCTAAATCCTCCATCATTTCACCTCCTTTTGTAAAAAATATGCCAAGACGGCCGCCTGATTATAGGCAAATTAACTCTTTTATTATTAATTCTACTGCGCTTTGCGCGCACAAAGAAACACTAACAACTCTTTATGTTAGTATTATGAAGTAATCAAATTTAATACATGATATTTACATGGAATAAATATAAGAAAGAGCATCTTTTTTACCGTCTTTTAACTGGGTAAAATGCACTTTGAAAAATTGAAATCTCGAATGAGTAACTTTAATAAACCATCCTTTAATATAAAGGATGCTGACAGAGATTAAAGTCATAGAAATTAGAGCTGCAAAAGAAAGAAGCCATTTTTTCTCCGATGAATCCTTATGGCTGTCTGCAGATGATTTTCCTGATGTCACTTCTTCTTTATAGGTATCAGTCAGCTTATAGCCGTTAAATCTGAATTTATTGGCATTTGCGCTGTTTCTGTAATAAGTATCCTGATTAATCAAGCGGCCTTCACCGGCTTTTTTATAAACTTCAACAGAATAATTGACACAATAAAAGGATAAAAATAAGGCACAGACTAATAATGATATAATAATAACAAAGTTGGTTTTATTTACTCGAAGAACTGGTTTTAACATATTATATCTCTCCCTCTGACCTTTACTATTTGAATTATTCCTATAATATACCTCAAATAGCAATATGTCCAGCATAATATATGCAAAATACTATTATTGTTAAAAAACATAGAATAATGACGATTTTATTAATATGATATGGCATTAATTTCTGTTGAAATAATTAGCGCTCAGAGAAACCCGAAGAATTATATGTAAAATTAATAAACATTTCAATAAAGCAAACGATTTTAATAAAAATTTTATCCAAAATATCGAGTTATTTTATATTTCCTTATTCGTATTTAGGATTTTTTTATTTCCTTCTTCTGATCCGCTCCCCGGACAGCCTTCACAGAATCATTGCATTTTACCGATTACACTGATTCTTTAGTTTACTTTACCATATTTTAGGTAGAAATAAATATAGGAAAAATTTATCATATTTTGTCGTCTTGTGTCCGTTTATTCTACTTTTTTTACAAAAATACATTTAAAATCATAAAAATCAATATGGATATCTTTCCAGGATTTTTTATATTTTTTACAGAATATTCTTTTAACAGAAAATCTTTTTACAAAAAAAAGCTCCGTTACCTCCGGCAATGGAACTTTTTTACACATCTATGATTTAGTTATTTATTCCTGTAATATAAATTCTAATACAATTAACATTCCAACGGTTCAATTATTTTTTTCTTTATTGTGTCAATGCAAACGTGTTCCTAAGACATAATGCGCCGAATCCAAAGGTAGGATTAGGATAAACGGTTTCAAAACTTAATTGCCTTGCACCTGCAATAAGGTACGCTTTCATTTTTTCGCCATACATATAGGGGTCATGGGCCTCAACTATGCCCCACTGCATCATCAGTGCCACACTGCCGGTTACAAAAGGCGTAGCCATAGAGGTTCCGGAGCGGGTTGCGTAGCCGCCACCGGGCGCTGCTGCGGTTATATTGACACCCGGCGCCACCAGGTCAGGCTTAATAGAAGTTAGCCCCCTTGGAAAGCCTCTGCCGGAAAAATAAGCCAGACTGTCATTATATGCGTCATAAGCGCCTACCGTAATAGCACGTTCCGCTGTGGAAGGAATGGTAAGGGTTGTTTGCTCCGTAGGTCTTAGGAACTCGGTTTCCGGGTTTAAAACACCGCCGGAAGGCAGCCACATATCATAATTCCCCTGAACAATCCGGATTGGAACCAGTTCGATAGTCCAAATACCGGTTTCTATATAATCATTGACTGGAATAAACTCAATATAAATCTCCTGCTGGACATTATAAGGAAGCGGTTCTCCGTAGTAAAGAAAAATTTCAGTGGGCCCAATCCGGAAACGCTGGGTTCCCAGCCGCTCCGGTATTGGTCCTACCCGGGTTCCGCCGGGTGAGGTTATAATAATTTCAAACTGGTCATAAAAATTCTTCCAGATCTGAAGGTTAAAGGTAAATTCATACTGGCCTACCGCCAGTTCGATAATCTCCCTTGGTGCTCCCGGCGCACCGCTTAGAATTCCGCCGGTATGTTTTCCAGCGGCTCCTTCATTTCCGGTGCCGATTACGATATTCATCTTCCAGCGGTTGGCGATGTCGTTTATGTAATTTTCCAGCAGAGAAGTACCGCTGTGTGAGCCGTAATTATTCCCGAAACTCATATTAACAGCCATAGGCATATTCAGTTCTATGGCTCTCTTAACACAGTAATCAATCGCCTGCATTAACTGGGTTGTTCTTGGAAAGGAATCGCCGATGGAGGCCCCCAGCTTTACAACCAGCAATTCACTTTGGGAAGCTACCCCCCGGTTTCGTCCGTTGCTTCCCCTGCCGTTGCCGGCGGCTATGCTGGCCACATGTGTTCCATGGCCGGAGGTATCTGTACTGGGTATCATGGTCATCCGCTGTACTGGATCCGTTACAGCCAGCGCTTCATTAATCTGCTCTCTGGTATACAGCGTTCCGATGGCATAACCCTCCGGCGGATTGCCGGGAATGGTCTGATCCCAGAGATCGATGATTCTGGTAGTACCGTTGGCATTCCGAAAATCCGGATGAGCGTAGTCGATTCCTGAATCAATGATTGCTACAATGACTCCGTTTCCAAACAGGTTATATTGTGCCGTCTGGAGCGGGTTGATACAAGAAGCTGCTCTTCCCTGGGCCACATTATAAAATAACCTTTTCGGTTTCTCGATAAATTCAATTTCCTGATACGCAGACAACCTGTCGATTAAATCTTCCCGAATCGTTATAATCGCATACTCATTTTGAAGAGGTACAATGATTAAATCCAGTTCATTTGCAATTCGGTTAATATCACCGCTATATTTTACAATCAATTCCCACATCCGCACTTCCGGCAAGTAACCAACGTTTAAATCCAGGGTTTTTGACCTGGTCTCTTCCGAAACATCAAGTGCCAGATTTAATTGATTCTCAGCTTTTCCATCAGGCATAGGTGAACCTTCCATAAAATATCATTATTCTAAATATATGCGGCAAGGTAATCAATCTATCACAAGAAAGCGTTTGGCACCAGACTTAAGTTCATTGAGAGCTCAAATTTTAACCCTCTTCTTATCGAGGGAGGGATTTTTCACCCCTCCCTCTAACTCATAATTAGGCCTAATTCAACTTATAACGTTTATTATCTTCTTATAATTGGAGCATAAATCTGAATCTGGTCAGTTTCATCTTTAAAGTGTTTGTCATACACTTCAAAAAGAGGAAAACGTGAGTAAGTGTTACCATTTTTTGTGATTACTGCGTCAGGCTGACTTAGTTTATTTTCTTTTAGAAAAGTACTAAAGAAGTATTGAAAAAATTTTCCACTTGTTTCATCTTCCAAGGTACAGTCAAATACTGCATATTCGGCAGCATCGAAGCGGCGTCCAATCAATCCTGATGGTATGTTTTCAAGCATTGAAACTTCAACAGCAACTATATATTTTGCTGTATCATTTTCCGTTTCACTGTGAGTCATGCCATAACAAAGGTGGTCGTGAACCTGATTAGGAATTTTTTCTATTAGATTTTCATTCCCCCATTGCTTGTATAAATCACTTATACTGTTGGTTCCTTCACTACTGTGATAATTAATATCAGCTTCTATGCCAATTACTAAAAAGCTGTCTTTCTTTACGAATTGAACCTTTTCAAACACTTTTTTTAATTCCATAGATATACCTCTTTCCATTAATAAATTTTCAAGATTTAGAGGAAAAGGGTTGATATCTGGATTTAATTGACGGAATTTTGCCGGCGAAATCCCATAGAATTGCGAAAAACTCTTAGTGAGTGCTTGCTGAGAGCAAAATCCATTCTCATAGGTGATCTCAATTATCCTTTTATTCGTTCGTATGAGTTCCAATGCTGTTTGATATAACCGATAACGAAGTATATAATCTTTCATTGTATAACTGGTCAGCGTCCTGAACACAGTTGATAAATGCGATGGGGATAGATATACATGGCTGGCTACATCAGAGACACTAATAGGTTCACTGTACTGGCAATGGATATACGCTATAGATTTTTTCACAATATCTGTATAATCCAAGTCAATCCCTCCTTCCGTTAATATGATATCAAACGGTAGGTTTCATGTTTTGTCAAAATTAACTATTTTCTAATATTACTTCACTTTTTCTACTTGCTTATTTATAATCAACAATTCAAAACAAAGTATTACTGTGCCAATGCCATATCCCAATGGCGCAATATACCATAAATTTTCATTAATCAATATAGCACCAATAAAACCAACTATACATAAACTCCCGCAGGCAATCAGTGTATTCTTAAATTTCAGTTCACTTTCTATTCCAAATGATGCAAAAAGAAATGCTAACCCCATAAATAATCCCCATGCCAAAAAGTCAATTGCCATTTCAACAGATGGCCATTTCCCTATTTGCAAATAATCAGGAACACTTATTCCTTTTTTAATCAATTGTTCCGTAATCGTTAAGTTAACCATATGTGCAGTATTGGTAAGTACCATACAAGCCGCTGCAAAAATAATAGCCATAAATTTATTATTTTTCATTTTCTCAGTTTTTGAAAACGGAAACACTAAAACTAACATTACCATTAATATACCTGAAGCCATCGTTACCAGCTCCATAGCAATCAACCATTTTTGTGATTTTGATATTATTAAGCCAAAAGTTACAATAAAATATGTGAAACATAGTACTATTCCAAGTATAGCCACACTTTTTCTATTCATTTATTCCTCCCAATTAAATAGTGCTCTTATCTGTTATGTAAAGTAATTCATAATCTACCAACTATCAATTTAAACAGGTAATCAAATTTAGTCCCATTTTCGTCCAATAAGTTGCATAGCCGTTCCTTCTTCCATTACAGAAAATCCGTGTCTTTTATAAAATAAAACATTCTTCTTTTCGTCTGGCATAACATCCAGATATAGTATATCTTTGTAATCCTCCTTTAACATTTCTATTAAATTTGAGGCAATACCCCGTCCTTGGTATTCGGAATGTACTAACAAGCAGTCAATAGTTGCCTGCCAAATCCCATCATCCAGGCCACGAATTAATCCGATGAGTTTATTATTATCCCATGCAGAAATAACCCGTGATGAGTTACGCAAAGCAATAACCAACTTTTCTGGATGTTTACCTGATTCCCATTCAACACATAAAAATAATTGTTCCAGCTGCCCAGCAGTAAAATCCTTCTCTCTTTTATACAGAATCTCCATGATAGCACCTCTATCTATGTATTTTAAATTACATGCTTATATAGCATTATACGGAGAGTATGTAATTCAATAAGACTCTTACTATCCGTGTTATGGATATCTGAATGGACATTATAATAAACCCCTTACAATAGTGTGTTTACCGCAGCAAGCAACCCAATCATACTGATGCCCATGCTTGGCATAATAATCCCTGGCAAGTCGTTAAACCATTCTTTTTTAATAAGCCGCAGCGTAATCCCTGCAATCATAAAAGGGACCGATGTAAGCAAGGCACACCAAACCGGAAGCTGTAAATATCCGCGGATAATTGAAACCTCCAGCAAAATTGAAGGCACTATCACAAGACATACAAAATAAAAAACAAAAGGAATTTTTATTGCATCAAAGGAAGCATTTAATCCTTCTTCAAATGCTTCCATGCTCAAATGATTTTTCAGAGTCTTATACAAAATAGGATAGATACAGCACATCGTATGTATCATAATGCCCCCTAAAGCGCCAAGACAACTGATTATACCAAAGGCCATGGCCACCGTCTTATTAGAAATCTGCATTGCCATTGATATAAATCCAAGAACGTAAAGAGGCACACCAACTGACGCCAATAAGATAGAAACTTTGAACCGCCACGAAGACATCCTATCCCAATTGCTTTCCAGCAGCTTGTATTTGCCAAGTTTGTTACTGTCATTTCCTTTCATATCAAAAAACATGTCACCAATGGCACACAATATACCACCGGTCATACCAAGCATTCCAAATATAAATTCGATAATATCCATCCCCTTCCCTATCACTCATATCTGCCTGTACCCTAAACATCTTTCTGCAGCATGTCCAAATACCGATCATACTCATTTTCTATATATTCCGATACCATCCTGATGATTGGTTCTGCATCTGCTTCCTGATGATACGCGGTAAAACATTCATAATACTTTCTTCTATCTGTAAATTTTATATTAATCGGTAAATAACCATTCTGCATAAGTTCAAAATTTAACAACAGCCTTGCTGTTCCGCCATTACCGTCAATAAACGGATGAATCCCTTCGAAATCCATATGAAATCTGGCTGCCAATTCAATAATATGGAGTCTTTTTTTCATCTCAATATGTTCTTTCATAAGCTTTTCCATTAATGCCGGAACCATAGATGGCTGCGGTGGCTCATTTGCTGCACCCATAATACGGACAGGTATTTTGCGATATACGCCTCTGTCTTCCCGTCTGTCCATGAGAACCAGAGAATGAATTTCCTTTATTATTTTCTCAGAAAGCTCCTGTTGATTCAATACCAACTGCTTTACATACTCGAATGCATCTTTATGTCCAACCGCTTCCAAATGATCTTTTAAGGGTTTTTTATCTATTGTTATGCCTTCAAGTACCATTGCAGTTTCCTGTAAGGTAAGTGTATTCCCTTCTATGGCATTGGAATTATAAGTGAATTCCAGAAGAAATTCCTCCTGTAAACGTTTCAGTTCACCCTGTGTCAGAGGCCTGCGGGTAGAAAGTTCTTCTTTTTTGGAATCAATTCTGCGGAATAAGGCTTTATATTTTTCATCTATATCTTTTCCCCGAAAGGTTCTTCCATCGAGAGGCTTAACCGCATCGATAGGAATCTGATAAGATCTTCCCTGTCTTATGACTCCTTCTATCATTCCCTCGCTGCACATTATTCTTACTCTTCTGTCACTTATATTCCACTTATCCGCTGCCTGCCTGGCTGTGATATATTCCAATGTAAACACCACCTTCCTTTGGGAGTTATTATAGCATATTATCGGAACACTATCAACTAAAATCCAGCCTTTAATTATGTATATTATTCCGATTAATGTATAAGGCTCTTTATTTTTCAGTATTTTCATTACTTACACACTTTATTATTAAACACTTCACATGTGTTTTATGACCGGAGGTATCTGTACTGGGTACATGGCCGTCCGCTGTATTGATCCGTTACAGCCAGTGCTTCATTAATTTTCACTCTAAAACTTTCTCACCATACTTGTTAAACGTTCCACTTGTTCCGGGTCATAATGAGAAAAGAATAAAGTTTCAGCTTTATCTAAAGCGGCAATCCGTTCCATATCATCTTTTGTTAATTCAAAATCAAAAACATCCATATTCTGTATCATCCTATCCTTATTAACTGTTTTAGGAATTACTGATACACCTCTTTGTATCAGATATCTTAAAGCCACCTGTGCGTTGGATTTGTTGTAATTATCTCCAACTGCTTTTAATGTTTTGTCTCCGAACAGATTACTTCTTCCTTCCGCAAAAGGTGCCCAGGCTTGTATTTGTACTCCGTATTTCTTCATAATTTCATGAGCCTTAACCTGCTGGTTAAATGGATGCGTTTCAACCTGATTGACCATGGGAATAACTTCATTATACTTAATGAGGTCGATTAATCTGTCCGGATAAAAGTTACTTACACCAATTGCCCTAAGTTTACCTTCCATATAAAGCTCTTCCATTGCACGGTAAGTTCCATAATAATCATTAAATGGCTGGTGGATTAATAAAAGATCTAAATAATCAAGTTGAAGTCTTTCGAAGGATTCCTTAATAGACTTTTTGGCATTTTCATATCCGAAATTGGATATCCACACTTTTGTAGTAATGAATAATTCCTCTCTGGGAACCCCGCACTTTTTAATTGCTCTTCCTACCGCAGCTTCATTGCCATAGCTCTGAGCAGTGTCGATTAAGCGGTAACCTGCTTCTACTGCATCAAGTACACACCTTTCACATTGTTCATGATCTGGAATCTGAAATACACCATATCCTAAAATCGGCATTTTAATACCATTGTTTAATTCTACATACTCCATAATGTTTTCTCCTTTATTTTGATTTATTTATTCTATACTTTGTAAACAGCCTGCTTATTATTGTATTGTATTATCATGATAACAGCTCATTCCTTATATGCTTTAAATAAACATTTGCAATTTATACTCGTAAATGCGACTTTAGCGTATAAAGTTTGTCATAACAGCCGGCAGCTCATCCGGGAACGGGACATTGCTCTGATATCTGCACTTTATAAGGTAAGCCATGTTATTAGCCAGTGTTTTCATAATACGTACCCCTTCTTCATCGTTATATACATCCTCAGGCGTAAATCCGTGTATACCATTCCAATAGCAGGATGACACAACCGGCATTTCCGAAATGGTAAAGTATTTATTCAGCTGATCAAAAGCTGCGCTTGAACCACCTCTTCTGCAGCTTACAATACATGCACCAAACTTCAGTCTTTTGGCCTCCTTTTCAAGGCTGTAAAATAAACGGTCGAAAAAGGAGGCTGCCGCCCCTGTAGCGGAAGCAAAGTGTACGGCAGATCCAAGAATGATACCGTCTGCTTCCCGAAAAGCCTGTCCTACTATATTAACCATATCATTTTCAAAAACACATCTGCCGGCATTGTCTGGCTGTCTGCATACCCGACAAGCGGTACACCCTAAAACCGGTTTTTTACCTACCTGAAATAGTTCAGAATCAACACCATTCTTGGCTAATTGTTCTTTAATAATGCTTAGTCCTGTATAGGTACACCCTTTGGCATTTGGACTCCCATTGACCAATACTACTTTCATTCTATTTTCCTCCTTGAATATTCCTTTTATTATCACTATAATAATATTGTACAACCCGGTAGTTACTACAGGGCAATAGCATTTTTAAAATAACGTCGTAAAATAACGTTTTAAAATAACGCTTTTAAAATAACGCTTTTAAAATAACGAAAATAATTTGAAATAAATATAAAATCACTGGAGGATTATCTCATGTATACCATGAAAGAAGTATGCGATCAGGTTGGCATTTCATATGAGACACTGCGTTTTTATTGCAATGAGGGACTTGTTCCAAATGTTAAAAGGGATATACATAATTATAGGCTTTTTGATGAAAGAAATGTAAGCTGGTTAAAGAGTTTACAATGCCTAAAAAAATGTGATATGAGCATTAAGGATATGAAGAAATACATGAACTTATGTTTAGACGGAGCATCGTCAATCCCGGACCGAAAACATATGTTAGCTGTTCAGAGAGAATTATTGCTGAGTAAAGTCTGTGAAATTAATGAAAGTATTGCTTATATTGATAATAAGCAGAAATTCTTCGATGATGTTTTAACTGGTGAGATAAAATATACCAGCAACCTGATTGAGGTTGATAAATGAGTATTCTTGGATACTGACCTATGCACATACGAAATATCATGTCATTTACAAAATATTAAGCCATGTATGAAATATCAAGAAATTTACAAAATATCATGTCATTTACGGAACATCAAATCATTTACGAAGCGTCAAGTCATTTACGAAAAATCAAGTCATTTTCTGATATATGGTAAGGAGACCATAAAAATAATGCAGAAGAACAGTCTTCTGCATTATTTACATTCTATTTTCTTCTTCATCCTCTTACAATATTATGCCGTTTTCCTTTTGATCCCAAACTCATCGAAGTTTTTAATTAAAGCTGTTTCAGTAAAAACTATTGAAGCAATCAAGAAAATGAGTTGTATGCCGCAAAGGATTCCTCCATATATTCCAACATAATTTACATCTTTACCAATTACATACAACATAGCGATAAAAGAAAGGAAAAACATAATCAAGCCTGAAAAAAACCATATTTTACCGCAGTAGTGATGTGCAAACTCCCAAGTATCCCTGTTTTTCATCGACATAGCAGTTCGATAACCAAAAATCCCGTTGATTTCTTTGGGAGCATTTTTTATAAAGTAATTACCAAAGCCTATAATTGTTAATGGAATTAATAAATCTGAAACCAGCATAAAAATCCAAAATCCCATATACAAAAACCTCCTTATTAATGAATACTACTTATTACAATAAGGATGTAAGACTGATGCTATTTCAAGTATTTGGTGTGATTATATAATAAACATTTAACAATTACAATTAAACAAAGAATAATAGGATATTTATATTTTCAAGAGACTTAACTCCAATTTTACTTAGCTTTTACTACTTATTTTACTGCTCCTAAAGCACGCTCTCATTCTCCCTGCTTCTTCCACAGCACCCTTACCGGCCCTAAAAGCCCGGACGGTTCCTGAGGCATATATTTGTCAAACATGTTAGGGATCTGTTTGGCTAAGGTATTGGTTACTTCAATTACCAGTTGATTACAGCAGTCCTGTATTAAATCTGCTTCTATCTCAAACGCATAAGGCGGACAAATACAGGTGGCAATTTTCCGCCCGTTCAACCATACATTTACCGTTTCATAAGCCTTGCCCAAATCCAGATATACCGCCTGACCGCCGCAATCTCTTGCATCAAAACTGGTTTCATACCGGATGACTCCCGAAAATGCCGGCAGCAGCTCCGGTTTTGATATATTGCATAATAGGGTTTCCTGAATCGGTTTAAAACCAGGATATTCTTTTGCAGTGGACACACTGATCTTCCAGGGGCCGGGAATCCCAGCCGCAAAGCTGTAATCCGTTTTTATACTTTTTTCTTCCAGTTGTTTATCCGGTTCTTCCCCAAACAGCACGAATACCGACTCGTAGGGTTCCAAACAGATTCTGATGCCAGCTTCACTTAGAACAGGTTTATATTTCTTATCACCCATGGAATCATAAATTACAGGATAAGCTGTCTCACGGAACCGAACCCAGGTATCAACGGTCTTAAATTTACTTTCATTAACAAAGAAATAGATCTCTTTTCCTTCTTTATTGTAATGGTAAAAACGCAGATCCTCACAGGTTTCTCTTAATGTTATGTCGTAAAAATCCCGATTGGTAAACCAACTGGTAAGATTATGAGAATCGCATAAATCAGCACCCTGCAGCCTAAAGTCCTGCTCAAAATAACTTCTTTCCGGATAGGCCTTAATAAAGACTACAGGTAACCCTTTATCAATAAATTCCTGTAATTTTTTTGTAAAGAGAGGCGGAAAATACTGCGAATAGGGAACCACCAGTGCTTTATACTCTTCTATGTGGACCACCAGCTTATTCTCACAGATACCGGTAAGCCTCTCGTCCAACAGACAGTCAATGGGTATAACATCACAGTCAATCTGGTTTTTAGCCAGAACTTTAACTGTTTCCTCAAAGGGTTCATAATTACCGCCCCATTCCGCTTCGGCGTGGTACACAACAGCCGCCGTGGCTTTATGCTGCCCGCCGGTAATCAGATGACATAAACGGTTGGCATAACCGGACCAGATATGAAAATCCTTCCACTGAGGATTATGTCCTCCTGCATAAAAATGAGGCGGGCAGTCCATGTCCGGAAATTCTCTCAGAGTAAATGCATGAGGTACAATAAGATTGACACCTCTGACACACAGATGATCGGTAATCCACTTCATCAGCTTCAGCCCTTCCTGCCAGCCGTAAGCTCCGAAGGCTTCACACATAGTAATCCCATCTTTCTTTGGATCAATATGAGCGGCGGAGCTTGCCATTTTGGCAAGTCCCCAATGATTAAAGTCCACCTCCACCGGAAAGATGGGGGTATTATAAGACCCTGAAGTATAGCCCGGCAAGATGTTATATACAATATCCAATCCGGAATTATGCAATCCGGCGGTAGACCGGAAATAATGGCCGGCACCAAATCCCAGGCGGGCATGGGCACCGTTTTCCTCCACCACATGTCCGATTAACCGGACTCCTCGGTCACAACACCACTGGCCGATCTGGCCGGTAAAACACTCCCCGAACAGACGGCTGACGGTATTCATATAAAGATAACGCACCTCTGCCGTGATTTCACCACCGTCCTGCCATAACAGCGGCAGGTATTTCATATAATCAAAACCGGCTTCTTCCTGTATGGTATCAAGCAGGGAATCAGAATAAGGCAGCGGCATGTCAACGGTTCCAAGCCTTGCATGATAGGAGGGATAATTACCAAAGCGGGGTTCATCCGTAAAAAATCCTTTTATGGTAGACCCAAATTTCTCTTTAAAATGCTGGTAAACCGGTTCATAGGTGTACTCAATAAACGCTCTCACCGCTTCTTTTTCCAGGGGGTTAATATGATTTTGTGTATGCTTTTCCCCACAGGTATAACTTTTGATTATGATGAAAACCCTCCAATTACCCTCCGGCAAATCCCAGTATAAAATGCCGTCTTTCAGATATTCCGTAATTACCAGCAGAGAATCGCTGTCAATAATGTCCGTTTCGATATCTCTTTTTGCCGCGATTACAGCGATTATTTCTTCCATAGGCTCAAGCCAGCCCTTTATCTGAAAAGAACTTCCTTCCAGAGGACCTAAAGCATCTATACCGGCTTTCCTTATGAATTTTTTACGGTACTGGGGATATTTCCTGACAATCTCCCCTCCGGCACAGCCGCTTGGATAATCTCCGTCATCAAAGATCCACACCCCCATCTTTCTTTTACCGGCTTCCTCTAAAATGACAGTAAGATCCTGCCACCACTTTTCCATTAAGTATTCCGGGTGGGGCCTGGGTTCTACGGTAAAACTCCGGATACCGTTTTCCTGCAGCTGGCCGATCTCCTTTTGTATTGCCGCCCTATCTTCACCATGAACCCAAAATAATGGGTTCAGATAACTTTCTTCATTTACTGCGGTTATTGATTGTTGCATGGCCGCTCACTCCTTTACTCTGCTCCTGCTTCGGTATCCGTGAAGGAGGATTTTTTCCTGTCATTCGTTAATAGTATGGAATCGGAGCGGTTATCAATACAAACTTCTCCTGTCTCATTGTTCACATCAATCGTAATAAAGCCATTACCGGCATAGAATCTGCAGTGCATTTTTTTAAACAAGGTTCTGTCCGGGTCTATTAATATGGTCTTAAAGCCGTCGGTTGTTTCGATGCCCATAAAATAACGAAAGGCAATCGTAGCCGGCGAACCGCTCCAGGCATGGTTTTTGGAACCCAGGATATAAAAATCCTCCCAAAGCGTGGAGTTTTCATTCATAGCCAGGTTATAATATCTGGATACCATCCTTTTATAAGCCTCCTTAAGATAACCCATCTCGCAGAGGGCTCGCAAGACGTAATTTTCCATATAGATGGTTGCGTTAAAAACGCTTACCAGAATTTTCATTATATTAGGATAATTATCAGCCGGACATAAGCCGGATAGTACAGCTATGGCATTGGCCCTGTCATCCACCAGAATGCCGGAGGAATAATAGGTTCCTTTCCAGAAGTATCTGTTAAAACCGGCTTTTATGGATTTTTCTCTCTTAATAAGCCAGTCGTTAAACCGATAATCATCTAAGATATCCGCCATTTTCAAGGCAAACTTGACCGCGCTGTAGTACCAGGCATTTTCAAGCACTTTTTCATCACTATTATACAGATGGTCAAACCATCTCCAGTTACCGTCCCGGCTGCTTAAAAGCCCGTTCTCACCCAGCTCCCATAGTTTCAGATAATTCACCGCCGGTTCAAAGGCTTCCTCAAGTACGCTGCTATCCCCCGTATACTTATAATATTCTGCAATCAAACCGATCTCACTGATGGCATTCAGGCTCTGGGCAGGCAGTTCCGAATAATTTGCCCCCGGTACATTACCTACTAATATATCCCCTTTTCTCAATTGAATAAAATCCGATATGGCTTTTCTGATTAACATCAAGGCAGAATTACTGAGCAGAAAAATGGCCTGGGGAACCTGGACGGAGACATCTCCGATCCACTGTCCCCTTTCCCGGTCCGGGCAATCCATGAAATTATCCCTCATGCAGACATACAATGTCCTGGCAGCCTTCTTCACCAATTTATTCGTCACATCGCAGTCACATTCAAACTCTCCGATAATATCACAGTCATAGCCGGTTTCCCGGTAACCTGCTGTAAGTATATCAATGGCTGCTTCACTTTGTATTATCATCTGCTCGCCGAAGAGGTACAAAATACTTTCAAACCGGTTAAGCCCCGGATGACATATGTACTCAATCCTGTGTCCATTATAGCAGTTTTCCTCATCTCCCGGGCCACCCCTTACGGTATAGCGGTCTGAGAAGATGCTTATCACTTCACCGCCTTTTGCATTTATCTCAATATAAGGACAGTAGGTCATGGCATAAGGCAGGTTAACAATATACCGGTTTTGCTGCCTGGTTGTAAGGGCACCGGTTTTTAGTTCCTGCTTTCTGATGAGCGGAACCGGTCTTTCATAAATTTTCCCCCACTGCTTATTGGAATAGGTTACCGCTGTTTCAAAAGAGGAATCATCAAAGTCGGACAAATAAAAATCTGATATGTCCTTGTTTCCGTCAAAGCCTAAATTATATCCACCGTATAAATAAGCCGGCAAAGGTTCAGGTGTTTCATAATAAGCCGGATGTCTGCGGCACCGGAAGGAGGAGCCGCTGTAAATCCCCAGCTCCCTGCATTCCAAAATAAAACCTGCTGCCTTGCTGTCCGTATTGTTCCTGCCTTCATTTCCGTAATACCAGCATAACACAGCTATTACATTTCTTCCGGTTTTTAAATAAGGACCAAGGTCTACCTTATCTGCATAACCGCAGCCCGGCATACTTTCCCTGAACAATCCGCCTTCAAAAACGACCTGCTCTCCATTTACATACAACCAGTATTTCGTATCCACTGATATATAGGTGACAGCTTCTTTCACGTCCTGTTCTAATTCAAAGGCTTTGCGAAAGATGACTTTATCATCTTTCCTGGTATTGGCTTTACACCAGATCCATTCTGCCTCCAGCTTAACTTCCTTCATGTATAGTAGCCTCCAAAGTGTCATTTATTGCAGGTGTTTTTTAATTCTTTTTAAATAATTTCGGTGCCGCTAATATTCCGGTTCTTTTCAGCTGATATTCATAGCTGTATCTTGCGCCTTCCGTCCTCCAGGCATCCGGTCCCATCCATTTTATACCTTCATCACAGCAATGTATCGGCCCGAAGGTATTGATGCGGTTGCCATAGGAAGTGATCTGAAGCTGATGTTTTCCGGACAAATGTCCGAGCTTTAGCCGGTAAGGAGCAAACATAATATCTCCGGCTTCTTTACCGTCAACCTTTACCGAAAGCAGCGGTGCCCTGAATTTCGTTATTTCCAGCTCATATTCACCGTCTTCAACTTCCACGTCGCAGATATAATTCATGTTTCCGCCGTAGAACGGGAAAGCCTGCATAGTTAGATCACTAAAGCCGATCTGTTCCGGCTTTGCAGCCAGTGCAGCCGTATTTCCCCATAGCTTTACTCCGAAATCACCCAGTATATAACACCATTCTAAGTTGGTTTTCCGGTTATAGGGGATTGTTAAAATCAGTTCATTTAAACCGGCTCTCACCTTTTCTAAACATACCAGCCGGATACTGTTATCCACATAATAACCATTTACCAAAACCTGTTGATCTTCATCATTAAAACTTATTTTTAAGCCTTCTGTCTGTTCCAGGGCTAAATTAACCATAACACCTTCAAGTTCCGATTCAAAGGTATAACGCAGTTTTAACACATGGGCATCCGCTTCTGCGTCTGCTTCCGTCCAGGGCTGTGCTACCGCTGCATTTTTAAGGGGATAACCCAGCTTTTTCCGGAGGATGTTGTCAATACGCAGAATTTCTTCCTTAGCCTGATAGGCTTCCCCATCCAGAGAATATTCGCACTGATCCAGCATTAAGACATTGGGTTCCTCGTTTTGATACCCGTTTCTGCCGGTGAGGATAGAAGACAGTTTATACACAGGATTCGATTCCTCCGGTAACACTTCTTTACCAATTCCCGGCTCCAGATAAAGCAGCAGACTATCTTCCGGATATAATTCATATTCCAGTTCCGTATTACCCTCCCGGTAACTTACGGCATGTGGTTTCTTATCTCCTGTCATAGCATCCAGGACGGTCACATGGCAGGTTCCTTTCACAACGACCCTATATTTACGGCCGGCCGGAATGTCATGATTATGCACTTCTTTCCCGTAAACGATAAATAATACTTTATTCTCGCCGACTTCCCTCATCTGGTATAATAAATGATCGCTGCGAAGGCCTTGTTCATTATAGATATCAACCTCCCGCTGCTCTTTTAACACTTCCATGAGATTCGCGTAATCAAAAGGAATTTGAACTGTATTTTCCAAAAGTATGCCAGGCTTTTCATTTTCCAGTCCATCGGTATATTTAGGCAGTTCCCCCATAACAATGACTTTGCCGCCGGATTTTATAAATTCACTTAAGCGGTTAAGGGTGGAGGAACGCAGGGTAACACATCCGGGAATAATCACCGTATCATAACACATTTCTCCTACCGAAAAGCCGTCACCGGACTCCTGCTGCTTAAGGGTGTTCATTAAAGATTCCGATATAAAATCAAAATCCTGCAGCCCAAATAACAGCCATTCCGTAACCTGCTTAAACTGCTTCTCCAGTTTTTCTCTCTTATAACTGGTCAAATCATGAGGGCCGTAATACAACCAGTAACTTTCCACCGGATGAATCACCCCGATGCGTACCCGGGGCTTTCCGCTTCTTAATGCGGTATTCACCCTTCCAAAATAAGTTTCGATCCGGTTATACTTCTTATACCAGGGTGACTGATAGAAAATGGAGGCAGGGTAATCCCGCTTCGCTTCTCCGGCCATGGAAACCCAGGATAAATGATGTACTCTGTGGGTAATACCAAGGGCTGCCTGCCAGTCACCCTGAAGTTTGTGTCCGCGGAAATCAAAATCCCAGTTCGTCACACCATAAAGTTCGCTGGTAACCTGATTTCCTCCCATCTGATGGGCGGCACTCTGGGCCTGTTTCGCCGTTGTGTACTCCCTCCAGTCGCAGAGCATATCAATTCCCGGAACCTGAAAACCCCGGTAATGCCGCATAGCTTCGCCTAAGGCAGCAGTCTGGGAATGCAGCGTCGGCTCTTCCATCATATGGCCTGTCAGATAGATATTGTGCTTACTGCACCATTCTCCAAGGGTATCTGAAAAAGCTTCCGCAAATATCTCAGCAATCAGATCATGATAGCGGTACCTGGTTACCGATACCTTTTCTTCCGGCAGCTCCCAGAAAACTTCCGGCAGATAATCAAAGAAACTCTCACCGTATTCTTTTTGGTATCTCTCTTCAAATTCATCCGTATAGGGTATAATTACTGCTCTCTTATCCTCTCCCCGGTCCAGAGCTGTTTTATGTACGAACTGAGGTTCATCGGTAAATATAGATGGAATTGTACTGCCGAAATCTTCTCCCAGAGCAGCATGGTATTTTTCATGGGTGGTTTCGATAAACCGTTCTATCGCCTTTTTATCCAGAGTATTTACATAAGCCTGGTTATTGTACCAGGTACTGGAGGCACTGATTTCCATATAGGCATACCAGATATTACTGCCGGTTTCCCCCTCCTTAAGCCTGCGGTATTCTTTCAGACAACCGTTCTCAAGCGTTACTTCGTACTTTGCCAGAAAGGTTCCGTTGCCTGTGGCATTTCCTCTTGCCGAACTGTCCACAAATTCACCGGCCATATTCTTTAGTTCCTCCTGGCTAAAAGGTGAAAATACCAAATACCGGCTGCGGTATGCCGTATCCTTTGTCACTTCTCCTCCGCCAAACCCGGAAGGCCAGCGGTCTTCATCATAAAGATAGGCTTTCATATCCAGGTGCTTTGCCTTTTGAACGCAGGCCTTTACAATGTCAATAAATTCTTCGCTCATATATTGTGTATCCAGGCCGGTACGGCAGTGCATGGTAAACCCGCCCATACCCATTTCATGAAAATAATCGATCTGCTTTAAGATCAAATCTTTGTCCAACTTACAATTCCATGCCCAAAAAGGCGCTCCCCGAAACATAGATGACGGATTTTTAAATTCATTCAGATAATTAGCTGACATAAATACCTCCTGTTTTTGTATTGTCCTAAATACTATATCACTAAATTCTACCGTTATCTACCAATAATTGTGAAAGAGGGCTGGTGCAAAATTAAAAATTCATCTGCTCTGTGGAAAATATGGTTTATAATTCACAAACATTACTGTGGAAGTATACCCACTGGCTGCTGATAAGAGAATGCAGCCGTTATAAAACCTTATTCCGGACCAGGCTTTGGCAAACTTATTATTTTGCAACAACCCCTATACTTTTATTTTTTAAGTTCCGCCGGTAATTCGCAGCCCAACTTTTCTGCTTTCGCATTAAGTACATCCAAGCCACCTTTGTCCAGATATTCCTGTACAAAGTCATCCCATTCGTTTAAGTTTCTTTCACCGGTAATAAACTTATATTCCTGAGCAAGTACATACTCATTTATATTTGGTGCAATATCTCCTGATATGGTAGATAGCATTGCGTCATTCGGCCAGCGGTCATAACCTGCCATTCTGGTATTTCCTTCATTAATCTTATCAACATAAGCTTTATAATCAGCCTCTGCATCTTCCGCGCAATATTCTTTTTGCCATTTGAGTGTATAACCAAAAATCTGCCAGGGTGCCAGCGCCAGATTATCGGTGCCATACTTGGTAAACCCAGGGTGTGTTTTGTCCACATAGCAATAACTGGAGCCGTCTTCATTATATTGTCTTACATCCGCAGTATATCCTTCATGAATTTCCATGCCACCACCTTGTACGGTTGCAAAGTAAGCTTCACCGCCATAACACATGGCATCTAAAATGTGACAGATTCTTTTTAACTTTCCTGCATCATTTTTTACGGCACTTTTCGGAATAGCAAAGCATTCACCGGCATTACCACCAGCGGACCCCTTTGTACCCTTAAGCAGTTGTTCCAGATAGCTCCAATTCTGAGCTAACGAATAATCATTGTTGTTAGCATTTACATACTCCTGGTAAAGAGAGCCGGACGGATAATTAACCATTCCGATTTTATCTTTTAGTGTAAAGGATTTCGCGGTCTCCCAATCAATTGTAAACCAATCGGGTGCTAATACATTTATTTGATATAACTTATTTAAGAATTCTATGTATCCTTTTGTACTTCCGTCCAGCATTGGTGATACCAGCGTACCATTCTCTGCATGTTCAGAAGGATTACCAAATAAAGGTCTAAGTCCTTCCAGCATACCAAAGCCTTTTCCTGCACCGGAACCTGTCATAAAATAGGTGTCAGCCTTGCCATTACCATCCGGATCATTAAAAGTACATGCTTTCGCATACTCTACTATGTCCTCCAAAGTTGCCGGCATATCCATTCCTAACGCAGTCAGCCAGTCCTGACGGATAGAAAGCCCCCATATGTCGCCATCCTGAATTGCATACTTTGATATAAATGGAATTGTCCCATCCTCCATGGTACTCCATTCTAGAATTGTATTGGTAACAAATTTACGGGTTTGCGGTAAGTAAGGATAGATTTCAGAAGCATCTGTCAATAATCCTTGGGAACCTAACGTAAATCCAAAATTTGTGTTGGGTATTATGGTTAAATCCGGAACATCACCGGAGGAAAATCTCGTTGAAAGTATTGTCTCCATATCCGAACCAGAAGAGGTGGTAAATTTTATTGTAACATTATAAGTTTTTTCAAGCCATGCCTTAATCGGATCATCTTTGGGTGGTTCTGTACCGTAATTATAGGTATAAAACTCCAAATCATAATGCACGCTCATGTCATCGTAATCATAATATCCAGCTTCTGCAAGGGTTGGATTTTTTGGCATTGAATCCGGGAATACAATATCCGTAAATGCCGGAACCATATCCGATGACTCTGAACCCTCAACAGAGGAATTTTCTGAAGTACTTGTTGTACCTGTAGAGGTGACCGGATTATTTTTTTTGGTTGGAGCACATCCGATCAATGAAAACACCATAACAATTGACAGGGCTAATCCTAAAATCTTTGAAATTTTTTTCATTTTTTCTCTCCTTTTTTTATTTATATCAGCGTTACCGCCATAACCTGCCTCAAATGACATTTGGCCTGATATTATAAAAATGCCATCTTGCAGCTGATAAAGGCCAAATCAATATTATACACAAGCTGAGCCTGATGCTTGTCAAGAATAAATTATTCCTTTACAGAACCGGTATACATACCGTGTATAAAATATTTCTGCAGGAATGGATAGACACATAGGATTGGTAAAACTGCTATAACGACACTTGCCATTTTCATGGACTGCGTTGTCATCTTTGCATAGGTGTTTACATTACTCATGATATCGCCGGATGTATTCTGATTTAATAGATTTCTGATAATATATTGGATCGGATACAAATTGGCATCTCTAACATAAACCATTGCTCCAAACCAATCATTCCAATGAATGACCGCCGCAAACAAACCTAATGCTAATATACTGGGCTTTAATAATGGTATAGCCATATACCAAAGTTTCTGCAATTCGGAAGCTCCATCTAAATCGGCTGAATCCATAATGTCGTTGGGAATACCTTCTACGAATAATTTAATAACTAAAATACCATAGGTATTAGCCAGTCCCGGAACAATGTAAACCCAGAAAGAGTTTAATAAATGAAGCTTATTCATCAGCAGATAATTCGGAATAAGCCCTCCATTTAGAATCATAGTTATAATAAAAAACAACATGATTCCACTTCGGAAAGGCAAATCTCTTTTTGCAACGATATATCCAACCGGAACCGTTAGAACAAGTGCAGCTGCAATTCCTAATATAGTTCTTAATACTGAAATTTTCATACCGTTAAAAAAGTTGGTTCCAGTAACAATATACTCATATGCACTAAAAATCGGTTTTCTGGGAAATATAACAAAATAGTTCCGGGCAATCATTTCCCCCTCCGAAGTTAATGACATACCTACAACATAAAAGAGAGGGATAATGCAAACGATCATCACTATAGTCATCAAAGCTCCGATACTAATCTGATATATAAGTTCTGACCTTGACATTTTTATCTTGTTTGAAGATTGTTTTTTCATTTTTCTTTTTCCTTTCACCAAAACGGATATTCGCACGCGGGATTGCTGCTTGATCTATGCCAGGTCAAAATAAACCTCTTCCTGAAGTCTTCTTAGCAACTGAATTCGAAATTAATATAAGTATCAGACTTATAGAGGCTTTTAACATACTTACCGCAGATCCGATTCCGTATTGCATTTTACCTAAGCCAACGCGGTATACCCAGGTATCGATGATATCTCCGACATCATAGACCGCTACATTATAAAATAGCAAAATCTGCTCAAAATCATTATTCAAAATATTACCAACTGCCATAATAAGTGAAAATGTAATAACCGGAATCATCGCCGGAAGAGTTACGGCCTTAATACGCTGTATCGGTCCGGCACCATCAATTTTGGCCGCTTCGTAGAGTTCTGGATTTACTCCTGTCAATGCCGCAAAATAAAGAATTGTTCCCCACCCAGCTTCTTTCCATATCTGTGATCCCACTATCAAAGGTACAAAAGCTTTCGGTGATGTCATAAAATCAACGCTTTTACCGGTAACCGTTGTGATTACGGCATTGATAAATCCATCACCGGAAAAGAAAGCCATTACGATACCATATATAATTACCCAGGAAAAGAAGTGTGGTATGTATACCAAGGTTTGATTTATCTTTTTAAATCTTGTACTTCTAAGATCAAACATG
Source organism: Bacillota bacterium (assembly GCA_023443925.1). Next base: position 22,761 of record JAEZSL010000114.1, read on the forward strand.
GCAATCGTCAGTATAATTGGCGGTAAAAAAGTGAAAATCAGACGAGCAATACTAATAGTCAAGGTATTGCGAATTAATTTAAGCATTTCTCCTTCGGAGAATATGTAACGATAGTTATCAAGACCTACCCAGGGAGCGTTCATAATAGTACTCCCGACCTTCATATTTTTAAGTGAAATAAGAAATCCCCATATAATTGGGATGTACAAAAAAACAAAATAATACAATATAGCTATAATAAGAATGGGAAATAACAACTTATACTTTTTCATTCGATATTTCAGTGAACGTTGTTCCTCCATCGTATTTAATTTTTGCTGCTTAAACAAATACCTGCCTTTTTTCATATTTCTTAATCCCTTTCTTATTTCGTATTTCTAAAATCATATTTCTGTATGTTTAAATACCTTTCTTCACTTTTATAGAACATATATGAAGCATGGTATGTAATTAAAAACCGGTTGCAAATCACCTGTTCATTGTGGTACATTACCCATATAACTAAGTGTTACATCTTTTATATATACAATATTACTAAACAGCCGTAGGCGTAACTACATAAAAAGCACAGTATATTTACATCAAAACTTCAGTTTTTATTTACAATTCCTATTGCAGTCAAATATAATAAACTCAAAAATCAGGATGAAAAGTGGTGTTTCCTATGCTTCCTTATAAAACATTAGATAATATTTTACATCAATTAGAACCCGAAGAAGAGCTATACAAGGCTCATCTTGCAGAACCGGATTTGTCCGATCTTCCGTACATACTCTCGGGCAATACACCGGTATACATTATGGCTGCTGATATTGTACCTCCTTTTTCCCATGCACCTCATCCCTCCATTATGATGCGAAAGACCAATCGCTTTATTAATGTATACCCTCATGTTCATCCCTGGATTGAGTTAGGCTATATGTATTCCGGCAGCTGTGATCATACTATCTTTAATACTTCCCATACATTGAAAAAGGGACAGGTCTTTATTTTAGATTCCGAAGCGCCTCATTCCGTTGAGAATCTGGGTGAAAATGATATATTAATTACAATGATTATGAGTAAACCTTATTTCACAGACTCATTTTTTAATCACTTTTCAGAAGAAAGTGTTCTATCACGTTTTCTCGTTAACGCTATTTCAAAACAGACCTCTCATGATAATTATATTATATTTAATTCGGAGAAAAACCGGCGTGTAACCATGTTCCTGTTAGAGCTTATGTGTGAGCATATCAGTCCCTCAATGAACTCCCAGGACATTATAAGCAGTTTGATCAGCTTGCTGTTTCTGGAGCTGATCAGTGTTTTTGAAGCCGATAAAGCCCTTCAGCAGCTGCAACTGAATAAATCGACGATTGTACCTATTTTAAAATATATAGAATCAAACTATAAATACTGTGATTTAAAGAGTACCGCCGCTTTCTTTAATATGAACCCCAATTACTTAACTACGATTTTAAAGCGGGATACCGGATATTCTTTCAAAGAATTAATTCAGAAGCAGAGATTCCGGTCCATCACCAATCTCCTGCGCAATACGAAACTTTCCGTTGAAGAGATTGCATTTCAGACCGGATATGAGAATACGACTTACTTTTATAAGAAGTTCCGGGAAGAATTCGGGTGTTCCCCGAAAGAATACCGCCGCCTGCATATTCACAGGTAGCGGGCAGGACAAAGATTTGGTAGAATTTCTGCCTTTGACAGAGTTAGCCTAATAAAGTTTCGCCTGATAAAGTTTATCATAAACCTAAATCCACAAAGTGAAAACGGACTCTCTAGAGTCCGTTTGCTGTTAGATAAGAAAAAGAAGTTGTTACACTAAGAGATGCATTTATTTTTCTTACAACTCCTTTTTTTCAAATCTACAGATCATATTCAGTTTTTACCTGTTAATCGAGTGAAGCTTTAACGACAAATAAATAAAAAGTACTTCCTGTCCATTATCATAATCAATATTGAACAACTCCTTGATTCTTTGTATACGGTAGTTCACCGTATTCTTATGCAGGTACATTTTCTTGCAGGTCTTTTGGATACTCCTTCCACACTCCAGGTATGTTAACAAAGTTTCAAAAAATTCCGTCTTATGTTCCACATCATATAACTCTAAATCCGCTGTGACAGGATGATAATATTTATTGCAATCCAGTAAATTAGCACATTCATTTAAGAAATCATAAAAACGGTAATCCGAATACTTAAAAATAAATTCTTCTTCATTTCCATACTGACCGCCAAATATAATCGCTTTTTTGGCCTGTTCATAATATAACCGGATATCAATTAGTGAGTTGAAGGTATCACTTAAACCGGATATCAGCCTTGACCTGGTTATATAGTCCATGATTTTTGTCAGATCGTTCTTTGATGAAAAATCTTCAAGCAGAATAACCTCAAATTCCTCAAAGGTAATCAGCTTTATTTTGTGTGAAACAGCTTCTATCCCATTTTTTACATATTGAATATACTTCTCGCCTTTCCCATGGAGATCAATCAAAAAAATCTGATAACAGGCAGATCTTTTCCAGGTTCGTGTCAGCATTCGAAAGGCCAGCTCATGTTCCGTTTTGATGGTATCGGATAATAAATCCTTTAATATCTCACTGTAGTCGCCTTTCCCTGAAACATCATTATTATTTCCAAGCTTTAATGCCGCCAGATCTGCGGCGGTATTTATAATATGCAGATCCTCCGGGAGCATAGGCCGTTTTGTGGCAACCATTACAAAGAAACCATATAAAGCCGTATCATTCCTGATGGTCCAGACATAATAATCAAATTCGCGCAGTTTCGTTTGGTACGGAGAATGGTTCCTTAATACTTCGTCAACATAGAACTGAAAAGAGTCATCAATCATTTGAGGGTCATGATGTCCATACTTTACAGCATTATCCCATTCTTCGATTCCCAAGCTTTCCTGCTGTCTGCTGGAAACAACATGATGGGAATAATCGACGTAAACAATAGGGTTTTGAAATAGCTCAAAAAAATAATCCATCAATCCTTCCATAAAGTTATCGCTAAGCAGATACTGGTTTAGACGGGCCAATTTATGGTTTGTTTTTGCTTTTTTGGCAATACAGCTATTTAGTTCACTGCATAGAAGCTGCTTATCAATGGGCTGGTTAATCGTAATGCAATTAGACTGGTATCTATCATTCGTGATACCAGAACCAATAATAATATAATTTCCGTTTTCGGGCAGGCCATTTGCCGGAATTTCTTCACAATACATTAGAAAAACCGCACTTTGCCGGTCACTTAGGTCAAAAAATATATTCTCCTTACAAATCGCCTGTATAATAAAGCATTCTGTATAGAAAACGATTTTGGCATCATATCTGTTCTTAAGCCATAATCCAATTTCGGTTATGTTCATAATAGCCTCCGTCTGAGTTTTTTATTATTATAGCATATATGTGATGCCACCACAAATCAATATGCTAATCTTTGAGTTTCCGGCCTGTTTACGTCTGGTTTTATCTTGTATAAACTGAAGTTGCAGCCTATAACAATCTATAGAAAATAAGAAAGGTAAGGTCCAATCTATGAGTAAATTATGTACGTTTCGGGGTCGGTAAAGAAATAATGCACCGGATACCTGACACCAGCTGCCTGGATTTAAAGCTGGTAACGGCACCTTTATGCCGGATACCGAACTAAGTCAGGATATCCAATTTATCAAAGCAAAAGAAGGAGGTCTGAAATAATGAACCCGAAATATAAAAAACTGTTTGAAAGAAGTTATATCGGTAAATTGCCTTTAAGCAATAAAATAATCATGTGTCCTATGTCGACCCACGCATGGGATAACGGAAGTATTCTTTCGGATGACCAGATCAATTATTTTGAGGAACGTGCCCGCGGCGGAGCCGGTATGATTATTCTGGAAGGGCAATTCATTTCCAGTACAATCGACGCAGCTTTTGCCACCATGACAGCCGCCGGCACAGAGGCCCAGGCTCTTAGATGGTCTATACTCGTCGAGAGGCTCCGGGGCTTTAATACGAAGCTATGCAACCAGCTTGTAGTAGGTGCAGGACGAAATGCTCCTCTTGCCATTGATAATGTCCTTCCCGGACCTTCCGAGGTTCCCCTGTTTATTGATCCGGCAAAGAAAACTTACGCGATGACCAAAGATCAGATTCAGGAAGTAATCAAGGCATATGTAAAAGCGGCCGCCGCTTCAAAACTTACAGGCTTTGACTGCATTGAAATCCATGCACATGCAGGATATCTTCTGGATACTTTCATGATGAAGTTATACAACCACCGTACGGACGAATACGGCGGAAGTATTGAGAACATGGCAAGGCTGCCGGTTGAAATTGTAAAAGCGGTAAGAAAAGCCGTAGGACCAGATTACCCTATTCTCTTCCGGATAGCTTCCAAACATCATTTTGAAGGGGGACGCACTTTAGAAGAAACCCTTAACATCATTAAGTTATTGGATGCAGCGGGAGTTGATGCTTTCGATATCGACGCCGGAGCCTATGAAACCCAGGATTGGATGTTTCCCCCGTCCTATTACGGTGACGCACCTTCACTGGAGGACGCAGCTGCAATAAAAAAAGTAACCGGTAAACCGGTTCTTATTACAAACAATATCACACTGGACTGCGCGGCAGAAGCCCTTGAAAAAGGAACATCCGACTTCTTTATGATTGGCAGGCCTCTAATTGCCGATCCCCATATGGTACGCAAGGCCTTCGAAGGCAAAGAGGAGGATATTCGTCCGTGTATTCGCTGCAATGAATACTGCGTCGGCGGTGTTTTAAAAGGACGGCGCGTTTCCTGCTCCGTAAATCCCCAGGTATTACAGGAAAAAGCTTTTAAATTGGAAAAAACCGATAACCCCAAAAAAGTTGCCGTTATCGGAGGAGGACCCGGCGGTCTGGAAGCGGCAAGGGTTGCGGCAATTAAGGGGCATGATGTAACCCTTTATGAAAAATGCAGCACTCTGGGCGGGCAGATTGCGGCGGCTGCAGCGCCTCCGTTTAAGGGCCAGCTAAAGAAATATCTTGATTATCTGATTGGCCAAAATAAAAAGCTGGGAGTAAAAATTCAACTCAATACCGAAATCAATGAGAGTTCTCCCGAACTTGCCGCTGCAGATAAAATCATTGTAGCCATCGGCGCCAAACCCTTTGTCCCTCCGATTAAAGGAATCGAAGGAGAAAATGTTATGGAGGTCATGGAGGCACATCTAAACCGCCGTTTTGAAATCGGCCATAAAGTTGTCCTCGCGGGAGGCGGTTTATCGGGCTGTGACTGTGCCCTGGAACTGGCTATGGAAGGGAAAGAAGTTACCATTATAGAAATGCTTGATGAAGTCGCTGTGAATGCCCTGCATATAAACCGTACTGCATTAATCAAAAAGCTGGCCGAATACAAAGTAAAACTCCTGACCGGAAACAAGATACTTGAGTTCACAAAGGCAGGTGTGACAGTTGAAAGCAAAGACGGCAGCAATCGGGAGATTAAAGCAGATACCGTCATTGTTTCCTTTGGTACACGCCCCCTTAATAATCTGGCTGATAAAATCTGCAATCAGTATCCGGCTGTAAAGGCCATTGGCGACTGTGTTCAAATCGGACAAATCGGTGAAACCGTCCGGTCCGGCTTTTATGCGGCATGGGCAATTGATTAACCTAATTTTCAAGTTTGCAAATACTTTATTAAGATATAACTATTTGAATGTAAAAATTGTAGGACTGCTTTATTGAGCTTCACCAGACTGCCGAAATGACGGTTAAGCCTGGTGGTTAAGTTCCGGTCAATTAACAGTCAGTAAGGAGGAAATAATATGATAGAAATTAAAGGACGTACCGCATTCATCACAGGAGGTGCCAATGGAATAGGACTTGG
>JAEZSL010000128.1 GCA_023443925.1 Bacillota bacterium
GACGGAATACCAAGAAATTTAGAAGGTGGTTATGTATTGGTCAAAGGCCGAAAAGCCCCCATAGTCGGAAGAATCTGTATGGACCAGTTAATGATTGATATTACTGATATACCTGAAACGGAGCCGGATGATATTGTAACGGTGATTGGAACGGAAGGTGATGTATCAATACGTGCAGAGGAAATTGCCACCAATTCCGGAACCATTACCAATGAACTGCTGACCCGTCTGGGGAACCGGTTAAACCGTACCTATGTCAGATAACAATAGATTCGACTAAAATAAAATATGATTCTAGTGTCAAATATACAAGAAAATATTATGATTAAAGTTCGAGCAGACAATTAATAATAAGAATCTTTTCTGCCAGTGGGTCTAAACTGCTGGCAGTTTTTATGCTGTATCGTTCAGAATGGTTAACGCTAACACCGTATTTTATTGCAATGTTTTCGGTGCAGCCTCTTAACGGATAATTTTTAATGCTTGTAGTTTTCATCTGAGACTCTATTTCCGGACATAAAAAATGCTCCCTCCCAGACGGCAAGTTTAATATTATTTCACTCGTCTGCCTAGAAGGAAAGCATATCTGTAATTCACCGGCATTACCAAAGACCATTAATCTTCTCAGTCCTGTGTGTTTTTCATGCAGCTGACATAAATTGAATTCTTTTAACATATCCCACAGCTCTTAAGCTAGGTCCTTAACAGCCGGTTAAACCTTTACTGCCTTGCTTTGCTGTTTGCTTTTCTGTTTGCTTTTCTGTTTGCCTTTGCTGTTTTGCCTTTACTCTTTTACTTTTGCGGTCTTGCCTTAATTGCCATATACAAGGACTTATATTAGCATCATATATTCTTCATAGCCACAGACAGCATTAATTTAATTCGATTCTGCTGATTAACCTGGGATATGCCGGGATCGTAATCGATGGGCATTATGTTGGCTCCCGGATATTTTTCCTTTAACGGCTTAAACATTCCTCTGCCGGTAATGTGATTCGGAAGACAGGCCAGGGGCTGCACACATAAGATGTTATTAATTCCGCTCTCGATGCATTCAATCATCTCTGCTGTAATCAGCCAGCCTTCGCCGGTCTGGTTACCCAGGGATAGTACGGACGATGCCATATCCGCCAGTTTACCAATGGGTGTCGGAGGTGAAAATCTTTTGCTTTTTGCCAGCCCCTCTTTCATTACCTTCCGGTAATGATCCAGGTACACTATACTGAAGTCACTGGCATCTTTCTTTAGTTTTTTACCGCCCAGATATTTATATTTGAAATCCGAGTTATACAGGCAGTAAAGGAGGAAATCCAGAAGATCCGGCAGAACTACTTCCGCCCCGCCCTCCTCCAGGGAAGATATAATCCCGTTATTTGCCATGGGATGATATTTGGCAAGAATCTCACCGACTATGGCCACTCTTGGTTTTTTAATATCCAGTACTTCCAGTTCATCAAACTGCCGGATTATATTCCTGATATTCCGGTCAAACTCTCTTTTGCTGCCGTTTCGTACATTAATCTTGGCGGTTTCGTTCCAGGTTTCATAAAGTGCCTGGGCAGACCCTTTATTAACTTCATAGGGTCTGGAACCATATAATACTCTCATAAATAAATCACCGTAAATCAATGCCATGATACATTTGTTTAAAAAGCCCAGTGTAATCTTAAACCCAGGCTGTTCACCAAGTCCTACGGCATTTAATGAAATCAGCGGTACCTGTTCAAAGCCTGCCTGTTTTAATCCCAGTTTTAAAAATGCCATATAATTGGTGGCCCGACAGCCGCCTCCCGTCTGGGAAATGATTACGGAGGTATTATTTACATCGTATTTACCGGATTTTAAAGCATGTACAATCTGTCCAATAATCAGGATTGCCGGATAACAGGCATCATTATTGACATATTTTAAACCCTCATCCACCGCCGCCTGATCAATTCCCGGCAGAACCTCCAGCCTGTAGTCACAGGATCTGGCTGCTTCCTGTATTAATTCAAAATGCACCGGGGCAAGCTGCGGAACCAGTATAGTATGGCTTTTTCTCTTCTCCTTGGTAAATATGGGCGAATGATAGGTAATATCCGCTTTTACCGGTTCATAAGCATTTCGATCCCTCTCCTCTAATGCGGCTTTTAAGGAACGGATTCGGATTTTAGCCGCTCCCAAATTATTGCCTTCGTCAATTTTTAACATGGTATAGAGCTTACCGTTTGTAGACAGTATTTCGGCAATCTGGTCGGAGGTAACGGAATCCAGACCACAGCCAAAGGAATTTAGCTGGATTAATTCAAGGTTCGGCTCCTCCGCAACCTTTTGTGCGGCCCGGTAGAGTCTCGAATTATAAGTCCACTGATCCACAACCCTTAATTTATTTTTTAAAGGCGTTAAATGGGCGATGCTGTCCTCTGTTAATACAGCCATATCATACGAATTAATCAGCCCCGGTATGCCATGATGGACTTCCGGGTCAATATGGTAAGGCTTACCGCAGAGTACGATACCTTTTTTATTATTTTTATTTAAAAACTCGATTACTTCCTCGCCTTTTTTACATAGATCACTTTTGTAATTCTCCAGTTCCTGTCTGGCCGCAAGCACTGCTTTTTTCACTTCTTCTGTTGTAACTGCGAATCCGGCAAAAACTTCCGTAATCCGTTTAACCAGTTTTCGGTCATCATTCATGGAAAGGAAAGGAGCAATTAGCTGAAAGGATTTTAACCGGTCAATATTATTTTTGATAACTTCGGAATACGAAATTACAATTGGACAATTGTAATGGTTATCCACATCCTCATATTCCTTCTTTTCAAATACTACGGAAGGATAGAATATTGTCTGGACACCTTTTTCCAGAAGATTGATGATATGACCGTGACAGAGTTTTGCCGGATAGCAGACCGACTCGGAAGGTATGGTCTCAAGACCTTTTTCGTACATCTTCTTGCCGGAGGGAGCGGAAAGTTCTACCCGGAATCCCAATTCTGTCAGTAAGGTAAACCAGAAGGGATAGTTATCGTACATATTCAAAGCTCTGGGAATCCCGATTACACCTCTTTTAGCAGCTTTCAGACTAATTGGTGTATAGTCAAAGGTTTTCCGGTACTTATAGTCATATAGGTTGGGCACTTTTATACTGCTTTGCTGGTTCGCTTCTATTCCCGCACCTCTTTCACAACGGTTACCGGTTATATAGTCTCTTTCATCAGAAAAACGGTTTACGGTCAGCAGACAGTGATTACCACATTTTTCACAGCGCTTAATAGAGGTGTCCGCATGAAAAGTTTTCAATTCCTCCCTGGATATTAAAGAAGTTCCGGGTATACAGGCTGGGTCCTTTTCCTGTAGATTAAAACGCTCTGCTTCATACCGCTCTTTCGCTATCAGCGCCGCACCGAAAGCGCCCATTAGTCCTGCAATATCAGGCCGTATTACTTCCCTGCCCGAGATAAGTTCAAAACATCTTAATACCGAATCACTATAAAAGGTACCGCCCTGAACGATGATGTTTTTGCCCATATCCTTTTCATCCCGTATTTTAATTACCTTAAAGACGGCATTTTTGATTACAGAATAGGATAAGCCGGCAGACAAATCCGCCAGCGCCGCCCCTTCTTTCTGCGCCTGTTTTACTTTGGAGTTCATGAATACGGTACACTTTGTACCTAAATCAACGGGACTTTTAGCGAAGAGTGCCGCCTTTGCAAAGGACTCCACCGGCATATGCAGGGAAGCCGCAAACCCTTCCAGAAAGGAACCGCAGCCGGAAGAACATGCTTCATTTAATAAGATGCTGTCGATGGCATTGTTCTTAATCCGCAGACATTTCATATCCTGACCGCCGATATCCAGAATAAAATCCACCTCCGGCAGAAAATGTCCGGCGGCTTTATAATGGGCTAGTGTTTCAATTTCACCAAGGTCAATATGAAATGCTGCCTTCATCAGACCTTCGCCATAACCGGTCACCGTACTTTTTGCGATACAAACCTCCGCCGGAAGTTTCGCGTAGATATCCGCTAATATGGCAGCTGCTTTTTTCATTGGCTCCCCCTCATTGCTTCCGTAGCAGGAGTAGAGCAGTTCCCCGTTTTCACCGATTAAAGCTGCTTTTGTAGTCGTTGATCCGGCATCTATACCTAAATATGCATTACCTTGGTAATCTTTTAAGTCTCCTCTTCTTACCTGGGCTTTGCTGTGTCTTTCCTGAAACGCTTTATAATCAGTCTCATTTTGAAAAAGCGGAGGAAGTTTTCTGACATCCTCATCTTTTATATCCGATATTTCACCCACCCTGTCGATCATGACTCTCAGCTGAGGTTCATGCGGCCTGCTCGTGCTTTTCATTTCAGTTAACAGAGCAGCGCCAATTGCAGGATATAATATTCCATTTTCCGGTATAACAGCCTCCTCTTCACTTAAATGCAGGCTTTCCGTAAACCGTTCCCTGAGTTCTGTCAGAAAATAAAGGGGTCCGCCAAGAAAAGCAACCTTTCCCCTAATCGGCTTCCCGCAAGCCAGACCTCCAATGGTCTGATTCACAACCGCCTGTAAGATGGAGGCAGCGATATCTTCTTTTCTTGCGCCGTCATTTAACAGAGGCTGTATATCGGTTTTAGCAAAAACACCGCATCTTGCGGCTATGGGGTAGATTACCTTATGTTTTTTTGCATATTCATTTAATCCGGAAGCATCCGTATTCAGCAGAACAGCCATCTGGTCGATAAATGCACCGGTTCCGCCGGCGCAGC